>CAXPUI010000357.1:0-5607 GCA_964220205.1 Candidatus Allofontibacter communis
GTCTGAATTACCATTGCAACGCTATCTATTAAATATTATTTATTAACTGTTAACTATCTCGTGAACCAACGAGTAAACGGCTCCCGAGTCAGAGTACAATCATTGTACGGGAAAAAATTGTACGGAAAAGAAGGGTGGCCAATGCAAAAGTTCCTCGTGAGTGCACTGGTGATTGCCGTCTTGTTAACAATCACGGTGAACAACCGGTTCTCGATCGTGGCTACGCTGCTTGCCTGGTCAGCACCATCGCCACTGGTAGCGCGGCAGGACGAAGGGTCCGATGTCACATGGCACGATGATTACTATACGCTGGAATGGCTGGATTCCAGGACCATCGCGATAGCAGAACCCTTGTACTATCAACAGAACATCAACTACCTGATTCTGGGTGACGAGCGGGCGATTCTCTTTGATGCCGGGCCCGGTTTACGACGTATTCAACCGGTGGTCAACGCATTGACCGACAAACCTGTTACTTTTGTACCATCGCACCTGCACTATGATCACCTGGGTGATGGCCTGCCTTTTGAGCGCATCGCGCTTGTTGACCTGCCGCACTTGTCGAATCGCATGAAGGATAACGAACTGACTCTGCAGTGGCATGAGCACCTCGGCTCGCTTGAGGGCTACGCGATACCCACTTTCGAGATCAGCGAATGGCTGTCACCAGGGGACCTTATCGATCTCGGTGGTCGACAACTCACCGTCATCTACACCCCAGGCCATACCAACGATTCAATTTCACTTTATGATCCGGAGGCAGATTTTTTGTTCTCTGGGGATTTTATTTACCAGGGAGACCTGTTTGCCTTCCTGCCTAACAGCTCGCTGGGCGACTACGAGCAGGGCAGCCAGAACGTGATGAAACAGATTTCCGCGAACACCCGTATCTACGGCGCACACCGTCTGCATCCTCCCGGGGTTCCAGTACTGAATAAACAGGACATCGGTGATCTCCGGACAACGCTCGGCGCAATCCGCAAAGGCACTGTGCAACACAGCGGTGTCTATCCAGTCACTTATCCCATTAACGATTCGACGAATCTGATGGCTGAGCCCTGGCCGCTACAGAACTGGGATGTCACCTATCCTGAATTGTCAGATTCCCCCTGAACAGGTCAGAACCTCACCGGTGACAAAGTCTGACTGGGGTATGCAGAAGAGATAAACCGCGCCCGCCGCATCTTCCGGTTGACCGCTTCGACCCAGTGGTGACGTTGCCTGCATGGCATTGATCTGCGATTCGTGCAGCCCCACCTTGTGCTGTCGACCAGCCACATCGATAGTCGGTGGTTCCTCCGCATAGGCCTGTGTTAACCGGGTTTCAATGGGACCAAAAGCGACCGCATTGACAGTAACGTTGTATCTGCCCCACTCCTTGGCTAACGTCTTGGTCACGCCAATGACACCGGCTTTACCCGCACTGTAAGCAATCTGGGTGGCGCTGCCCTCGGTGCCGGAGACCGAAGAAATATTAACTATCTTGCGACACCGGGACTGACCCATATCTTCTCTTTCCTTTTTTGCCTGGGGACGCAACCAGGATGAAAATGCGCGCAGAATTCTAAAGGGGCCGGTGATGTGGACATCGAGCATGGCCTGGAACTGCTCATCAGAATGATTATGCATGGCGCCATTCCAGATATAGCCGGCGTTATTGACGATAATATCAATCGTCCCGAAGGCGTCGAGCGTTGTCTGAATCAACTGGTCTGGAAAATCCGGATTTGTGACGCTTCCCGGGATCGCCAGGCCACCCACTGCCTCCGCGGTCTCCGCAGCAACGTCTCCATCCAGGTCGTTAACGACAACCCGAGCACCTTCACTGGCCAATAGTGCTGCTGTAGCCGCCCCAACCCCACGTCCTGCACCGGTGACGATCGCTACCTTGTCCTGCAAATGGTTCATCTGTATCTCCGCGAGTAAATGCTCTGGACTGTAAGCATAACAAGAGAATCCCCTCATGTTAGGTTGGAGACAGACTGATCACATCAGAATTCAGGCAGTCGCCAGCGTCTCATCATCCTTAAAGCTGACGTATCGCAGTAACTCAATGTAGCCGCGGGGAAAATAAACGCTGTCGTAATAGCCCTTGTCCTTTAGGAGACTGTGCATCAGCGCCAGGTTGTACTTTGGCACCGACGGCAGCAGATGATGTTCAAGATGGTAATTGACATGATGAGGACAGACCATCAGTCGAGACAGCCAGTTACCGTAGACTGTCCTGGTGTTCTTCCGTGCATCCAGATCATACAGATCAGGTACCGCGGCGTGCTCTGCAATCTGCCTGATACGACTGACGAGAGGCTGGACGAAAATAGTCGCCGCCGGCCACATCAGATACAGCCACCCTTCATCAAAAGCAACAAGTACCCCAAACATCAGCAGATTCACGGCGATTCCCCGCAACGTGCAGTTGCGATTTTCAGCATCAAGGCTGGCCAGATGACGGATGTTATTACCAATAAACCGGATCGTTCTGATGCCTGTCTGACCTGTGATATCACGGAACAACTTTCTCCTGAGACGAGACCTGCTAACGGGATAATCCTGATAATTGGGCAGGTCAGGGTCATCATGTGTACCCGCTAGACGATGGTGTGGAAAGTGCGTTCGCATGTAGGCATTCATGTTGCTCAATCCCGGTGGACTCACCAGCCAATCGCCAACGAGCTGATTGAGCCGAGGTGTGGTGAACATCGTCTTGTGACCGCATTCATGCTGCAGGATACCGAAACCTAACTGCCGACCACCCAATAACAGGATCCCCAGCAATACCGTCAACGGATTAGTCCAGAGCGCCACTCCGCTGAAAATCGCAATAACACCCAGCCACTGGCACAGGATAGCCCAGCTTGCCTTGAGATTATTCCGCCGGGTTATCTGCTCAATTTCAGCGGCTGACAGGACATCGTTGATATTCATCGTGGAATTGTACATCGTTTCCCGCAGTGAGTATTGCTAGACTCCACACTGAGTTCTAGTCAAGAGAGGGCACTAAACATGAGTCAAATCAAAGCTGTTATCAGCGGCGTCGGTCTCTGGACACCAGAACATACGATCACCAATGAGGAACTGGTCGCAAGCTACAACGCTTTCGCGGAGAAATTCAATAGCCAAGAGGCCGATGCTATAGCCGCCGGTACCATCGAAGCGAAACCGGCATCATCAGCCGAATTCATTGAAAAGGCTTCGGGGATCAAGTCCCGCTATGTCTACGTCAAAGACGGCATACTGGATCCCGAGCGCATGACGCCGAACATACCATTACGGGCAGAGGACGAACTCAGCGACCAGGCCGAAATTTCTCTTGAGGCCTCCCGCAAAGCCCTTGCCGCCGCGCAGAAGTCAGCATCAGATGTGGATGCGGTTATCGTGTCTTGCGCTTATACACAGCGCTACTATCCCGCTATCGCGATCGAGGTACAGGAAGCGCTGGGGATCAAAGGTTTCGGCTTCGACATGCTGGTGGCCTGTTCAGCTGCCACATTTGCCCTGCAGCGAGCTTATGACATGGTAGTCGCCGGGACAGCCAATTGTGTCCTGGTGATCAATCCGGAGCTGACCTCACCGCAAAATAATTTCCGTGATCGGGACAGTCACTTTATCTTCGGTGACGTTGCCACTGCCACTATCATTGAAAACGCCGATACCTGCGTTGCCAGGCACAGCTATGACATCCTGCAGACTCACGCAGAAACCATTTATTCAAACAACATCCGTTCCAACATCGGCTACATGATCAACGCCAACAACGATGACCCATTTCGGGAATATAACTATTTCCACCAGAAAGGTCAGCGGGTCTTCAAGGAAGTCTGCCCGATGGCAGCCGATCACATCACCCGAAGCGTTGCCAACGCCGGGCTGACCATCAATGATGTAAGAAGGTGGTGGCTGCACCAGGCGAATATCAACATGAACCAGCTGATCGCCAAGAAACTGCTCGGCAGGATGCCTGACCAAGATGAAGCACCTGTCGTCCTGGACCAGTACGCCAATACAGCCTCGGCCGGCTCGCTGATTGCTTTCAATTTGCATCACGAAGATCTCGATGAGAATGACCACGGAGTTATCTGCTCTTTTGGAGCCGGTTATTCGATCGGCAGCCTGGTCGTCAGGAAAAGAGCAGTCCGCTCGTAACTAATCGAGTACAGTTTCTGTACCCATCAATCTACTCATCAGTCTGAAGGGAGTTCAACATGGAATATCTCAGTGTCGAGGAGGCACAGGAACGGGATGGATTACGCCTGGTACTAACGGCAGGTGTACCCGGTCCATTCAGTGAAGCTGCCAAGGCTCTATTCCGACACCACCATGTCGACTTCCTGCCCGTACGCCAGATAGGCGGCCGGGAGAATCCTGAACTTGTAGCCTGGACCCGTCACCGGAATGCTCCGATCGCTCTGTATAACGACGAAGCGCCACGTGTCCGATGGCTGGAAATACTGGACCTTGCAGAACGGCTTGGAAACGGTCCGTCACTATTCCCGACTTCTATCGATGACAGAATCAGAATGGTCGGGCTGATCAATGAAATCGCCGGGGAAAACAGCTTTATCTGGCAAGCGCGTATCCTCATGCTCCATGAGACCGTGCTGGCGGTAGGCGAAGAAAAAGCCAGGCGAAACCCCATGCTCAAGGACTACCTCTACGACCAGACTGCGGTTGAACCTGCCCGGGAGCGCATCCATGAGGTTATCAGCTACCTAACCGGCATGATCAGCCAGAACAGCAGCGACTATCTGGTCGGCAACAGCTTCACTGCTGCAGATATCTATTTCGCCTACGTCTCAAATCTTATCAGGCCCCAGCCGCATGAGTTGAATCCGATGCCCCAGGGATTAAGGACCAGCTATGAACTTCTGGAGAAGCTCTTTGGTGAATTCGATCCGGTCCTGATCGAGTTTCGGGATCGAATTTTTGAACAACACCTGCAGTTGCCGGTCGATTTTTAACCGGTAACCAAGCCCCGGCAGCGCAGATTCCTGCCAACAATAACCTGAAGCCTGATATCAGCTCAGCTTCCGCAATCCGCGGCCATGCTGCTGATTGCGGTTCCCCGACGCGCCAGCCGAAGCATATGGCGATCACAGCCATTGGTCACGTAACCCAGGGAAAGCCCTGTCTCCGGGTCTACCCAGGCCAACTGTCCTGCAGCACCGTTATGCCCAAAGGCTCTGGCGGAAACCGTTCGGCCAAACCCCCTGACATTGGCAAATCCATCATTACCCGCCTGAACCAGCCCCAAGGTTCTGTTCGCAGGACAACCCGAAAGATCGGACAAACTGTTACGAACCTTGCCGGTCACATCCGAGAGCAGATCAGCATCCCAGAGACCGTGCCGGTTGTGCAATAACTCCTGATAGAAAAGTGCCAGGTCCCGGGCTCGTCCGAAACCACCACCCCCCGGGACTCCCGTCTCCCGGTTCACCGGGTTATTAAAATTCATCAATAGCTCTTCGGTGACCCCATTGTCAGGCATTTCCCTGACACCGAAAACAGTTTCCAACTCGTCCGCGGTCGCTTCTTCTCCGACTCCGACAAGCGTCGCGATATTTTCCTGGTGATCTCTCGGGATACCCACCAGGCGAGGCAACCCTGCGG
>CAXPUI010000358.1:0-7582 GCA_964220205.1 Candidatus Allofontibacter communis
ACGGTCTTCAGCGGTTCGTGATGCCTGGTGATTCAAGTACTGCGATTGTTCCTTTAATGGATAAGCCGATGGAGAAGCGTTCCAGTCCAAGAATATTCACCGCCATGCGAAAACGCGTGACGAAGAACTGCTGCGTGATTGCAGACTCGTCCTGGTTGCCAGAACGATGCGCCTGACATTTTTTTTACACTGGTGAGCAATAAGGATGTTTCCAGGAAAATATAAACTTTACGGTACTGCCCGCTCCTATTTCACATCCAAGATTGAGAACATTCTCCGATTCCAGGAGCTGCCCTATGAACTCATCGAGAAGATGATTCATGATGGTTCAGCGATAGAGAAGCGTACAGGCAGCGGGGCTATCCCGGCGCTGGTAACGCCGGAGGACTGGCCGCTATCCGACTCCAGCCCGATTGCCCGCTTGTTGAATGATCGTTATCCAGAGCGTGCCATCCTGCCTGCTTCTCCAGTCCAGCGTATAGGCGTACTTATTCTCGAAGACTGGCTGGATGAGTGGTTCATGCGGGTTGCGATGTTCACACGATGGAATTATCCGGAGTCAGTTGATGCGCTGGTCGGTAGTGCCATTTCAATGGGTGAACTGGGCAAGCCCTGGCATGCAACGAGTGCTGACGAGCGACTTGCGCTTGACGAACAACTGCAGTTGAGTCTGTCCAGAATTGCGACTTTCCGGCGTCGGATGACAACGGAGGTGGCAGAAGTCTATGGGACGACGCCTGATCAGGGCCAGGATATTATGGGCTGGTGGGGTGAGTTTCTTGATGATCTTGCTCGACATCTTGAGCAGTACCCGTTTCTCCTGGGAGAGCGTCCCTGCGTGGCAGACTTCGTTATCAGCGGCGGCTTTGCCGCCCACTTCGGCAACGATCTTTTCCCTCGTGCTTTTGTCGAGCAGCGTCAGCCTGTCGTGCTCAGCTACGCAGAGCGTTGCTGGCACACCGTGTGTTCTGACGTCGGGTGGCTGGCGGATGATATGCTGCCGGAAACCTGGTCACCGTTCTTTGCGGCCATGGAACAGGATTATCTTCGTTATCTCGTCGCGAACCGGACGTCGCTGGACCAGGGGCAGGATGTTGTGACCGTTGATTTTGGTGCAGGTGAAGTCACAACACCGGTACGTATCTACCAGGAGTTGTCGCGGCTGGATATTCGCGATGAATTTCTCAGGCTCCCAGCGCACCATCAGGAGAAGGTTAAGCGGGTTGTCCCGGAGGGTGTGATGGGTGTCTACCTGTTGCCGCCTCTGGCAGATACTCCGGATCTGCAAGGCCACAAGGACACGTTTCCTAATCCGCAAGGTATTGGTCAGCTTGATCACGTCTGATGTTGCTGGTTTGATAGTCGAAGGCATAAAGGCATAGCGTCATGAAAACATCGTGGAATAGACGCTCAAAGGCACAGAGGCGTTAGAGGTATTAAAGGCGTAGAGGTATAAAGGCGTAGAGATATAGAGGAGATAAAGCATGGCAGCGAGTGAACGTAAGTACAGCGAGTTTCGGCATCCGAGGCAGATGCTTGGCGACCAGGAATATGATGGACACTTGTCGATCCACGATGATCAGATGGCAGAAGACCTTGGTTTCAGCGGCGCGCCGATCGAAGGACCGACGCACTTCAGCCAGTTTGTGCATCTGTTGCACGACTATTTCGGGGATGCCTGGTTTGAGCGTGGCTGCATCAGCGCGCACTACCAGAACATGGTTGTTGAAGGAGAAGAGGTCAGGGCTTTTGTTGAAGTCCCCCTAGAGCAGGCAAGCCTGATCAGGATCGGTGCAGAGAAGCGAGACGGTACTCCGGTACTCACAGGTACTGCATCCGTGGGTCCTGAATACGGTGAAACGGAAATTGATCAACGCCTTGGGCGTCTGCGACCAGCAGAGCAACTGGTTATTCTCAGCGATCTGGAGGTTGGTCAACAGGGTGCAGGAAACCCGGAAGAGGCGATCATGGATTTTGACCAGAACATGGGCGCGCTTTATCCGTTCTCGCTCGCTGAGAAACTAGGTTGTATCACGGAAACTCATAGTTACTACACGAACGAGGGCGCATCATCCTCACCCTGGAGCAGGCCGGTTATTCCGCTTGAGATGATCAGTGTCCTGGCCAGTTACAATAACCGCTCTGGATTTAAAACCCGGGGACCAGCTGTGGGTCTGTTTGCGGGCCAGGAGATCCGGATGATCAAAGGGCCGCTGTTTGTGAATCAACCCTATAACATTGAGCGGGAGATCATTGCTCTCAGCGAAAGCCGGCGAACGGAATCCAACTGGATCAAATCCAATGTTATTGATGCTGACAGTGGCGACCTGGTTTGCACGATGATCCTGAACAGCGCGACGCTCAAGGACTCCTACGCGAATTACGAGCAGGACGCCCTGGCCCTGGGCAAGAGTCTCGCCTGAGCGTTTGCTAGGACAATTCGGTGCCTTTCAGGGTTCCGTCGCTACGCCAGTCGCGGATGATCTGGAAGAAAGCTTCCGGGCCGCCGCCATACTGACTGCCGATGAGAGACGTCGACGGGTCGGGACTGCCTTCATTGTTGTAATACCCCGGCGTGCACTCCTGGAGAAACTGGTCATTGAACGCGGCCATCCGCTTGATCTCGGCAACCCAGTCATTCTCACCTTCGATGGATGCTTCGATGCAGTTTGCATTACTGTTTTTGCATTGTTTCATCATGTAAGCAATATGGAGGCTCTGCTCATTGAGCATATGCGGGAAATTGGCCGTAAAGCCGCCCTGGGTGACCCCCATGAAAAAGCAGTTGGGGAAGTCATGCGTCTGCAGGCCATGCAGGGTAACCAGGCCGTTGGCCCACTTGTCTGAAAGCCTGGTGTTATCTCTGCCGACAATTTCATAGCCCGCCCTGCGGGTGTAGGCGGTGCCTACTTCAAATCCGGTCGCAAAGATGAGGCAGTCAACTTCATAGTGCTGCCCATCGACAACAATACCGGATTCGGTAATTTGATCGACGCCCTGGCCGTTGGTATCGACGAGTGTAACCGTTGGTTTGTTGAAGGCCTTGAGATAGTCGTCATGGAAGCAAGGCCGTTTGCAGAACTGCCGGTACCAGGGTTTCAATGCTTCTGCTGTTTCGGAGTCCGTGACCATGTCATCGACCCGACTGCGGATCTGTTCCATTTTCATGAAGTCCGCCATTTCGACCTTGGCTTGCATCGCCTCAATGTCATCAGCGTCACCCTCATCTCGTCTGGTCAGGCTGCCCAGATTGCGGATGATATCCGTCCAGCCATCGTTAACGAGGTCTTCTTCCTGGTCGCCACCAGTGACCAGGATATTGAAGTTCTGCATGCGTCTTGTCTGCCAACCGGGTTGGAGAGCCTCTGTCCAAGTCGGATCCGTCGGTTTGTTGCCCCGGACATCAATTGATGATGGCGTCCTCTGGAAGACGTACAGTTGTTGTGCACTCTCGGCAAGGTGTGGCACACATTGGACGGCGGTTGCGCCGGTGCCGATGATGGCGACGCGTTTGTCCTTGAGCCTGTGCAGACCCCCGGTGGTATCGCCACCGGTATAATGGTAGTCCCAGCGACTGGTGTGGAAGGTATGCCCCTGGAATTTTTCCACCCCGGCTATGCCGGGAAGCTTTGGACGATTCAGTGGTCCGTTTGACATACAGACGAATTGGGCACGTATCCGGTCACCCCTGTCCGTGCTTAATTCCCAGCGGAAGGTCTCCTCATCCCAGCGCATTGCCTTGACTTCCGTCTGGAAGAGGACGTTGTCGTAGAGGGCATACTTACGAGCGATGGCCTGGCTGTGCGCGAGAATTTCGGGTGCGAAAGAGTACTTTTCCCTGGGCATGTAGCCGGTTTCTTCCAGGAGCGGCAGATAGATATAGGATTCGATATCGCATTGGGCGCCTGGGTACTGGTTCCAATACCAGGTGCCGCCGAAATCGCCGCCCTTTTCGATAACACGAATATCCTCAAAGCCTTCCTCTCGCAATCGGGCGCCGGCCAGCAGCCCGCCGAAGCCGCCGCCGATGATGACGACTTCGACTTCGTCGGTGATGGGGTCTCTTTCCTCGCGTTCCACATACCGGTCATCCAGGTATTTTTCGAACTCACCGGTGACCTCAACGTACTGATCGTTGCCCTCTTTGCGCAATCGCTTATCGCGCTCTGACCTATACTTGGCGCGCAGTGCGTCGACATCAATATCAGAGTTGTTGCCTGTTTGCATGCCCATACAGCTATCCCTCTTGTTGATGAGACTCACAGTCAAATACCAAGCGTTATCAATGTCAAATGTGATCAGGACGAATTTGCCCGGTAAGTGAGGCCGACGATCGGTTTCTTAGCTGGTATGATCAAGCGGTTAATACTGATCGGGAACCCATGCAAAACAACAGCGAGGCGATTCACACTGTGCCCGATGACCTGCTCTCGGCCATTGATTACTGCTATGACCAAGGCTGGACGGATGGCTTGCCGGTCGTGCCCCCGGAACAGGGCCGGGTCGATGCCATGTGTGCTATGGAAGGTCGACCTCGGGAAACAGTGCTTGCCCATCATCCGGCGACAAATCTTGAGCTGACGGTGCAGGCGCTGGCAGTGAATGCGGTGATGGCGGGTTGCGTGCCTGAATACTTTCCTGTCCTTGTCGCTGCCTTTGAAGCCATGGACCGGGAAAGGTTCAACTTCCACGGCAGCACGGCCAGTACGGGCGGTTCGGCTCCTTTGTTGATCGTGAGCGGCCCGGTTGTCGATGAAATCGGTATGAATGCAGGCGTGAACCTGTTTGGGCCGGGTAACCGAGCCAATTCGACGATCGGCCGAGCGGTGCGCCTCGTCTTGCTCAACGTGTTTCGCATGGTGCCCGGCATCGCTGATAAATCAACACAGGGTAATCCTGGCAAGTACAGCTTCTGCATCGCTGAGCGTGCGGACTGCAATCCGTGGCCGTCGCTGGCAGAGGATCAAGGGTATCCGGAGGGCGTCAGTTCGGTTACGGTGTTTGCTGGCGCGGGTTTCTGCAACGTCGAGAATCACGGTGGAAACACTGCCGAGGCGATACTGGATACGATAGCAGATGCGATGGCGAATTATGGTTGTATCAGTCTGGGCCAAAGTGTCGTCGTCTTGTCGCCGGAGCATGTTGAGATCATTTACCGTAACGGCTGGTCTAAAGCTGCCGTGCAGGAGTACCTGTTCGAGCACGCCAGCAGGCCGGTGGAGGGTATGAAGCAGGTGGGGACGTTCGTGGACGGTGAGTACAGGAAGCAGGGCCGGACAGCGATGCATCGCGGTCTTGAACCGGCCGATATTCTGGTTACCGTGGGCGGCGGCGATGCGGGTGGCCACTCTGCTTTCATCCCGTCCTGGAGTAGGTCCCGGGGATCAGTCATGCAGCACCAGTCGATCGGCGTCTGTATTGACTGCTGATCAGGGGAATTTGATATGAAACTTGTAGACCCTACGGTCAGTAGCAATCAGCCTGACTATCAGCGAGCAGCAGCGCTTCCTGGGCTTAAGGACAAGACCATCGGTATCCTGTCGAACCGAAAGCTTAATGCTGATCTGCTTCTGGAGGAAACGGCTGCTGTCCTTGTGCAACGCCATGGTGGCAAAGTCCTCGACATGCGGTACAAATTGAATCCCAGTGCGCCTGCGCCCGCGGAAACGCTGACAGGGCTTTCTCCAGAGTGTGATTATCTCCTGACGGCGACCGGCGATTGAGGCAGCTGTTCGACGTGCAGTTTGCATGACGGCATAACCTTCGAACAATTGGGCAAGCGGGCTGTGGTGCTCTGTACCCACCCCTTTATCGTGACCGCTCAGAACATTGCCCGGGTTCTCGGTCTGCCGGATTACCCCTTCGTGGTCCTTGATCATCCCATTGGCAGTTGCACACCGGATGAAATTCGCCTTAAGGCTGAAGCTGCTGCCGACCAGGCTGAAAAGATACTGCTTGGTGACTGACTTACGAAATGAACGGAAAGATGATGAGAATGAGCAGGCGCAAGTTTCTTGCTGGCTGTGGCGCAGTTCTCACAGTGGGTTGTAGTCGCAAGGCAACGAGTCTCACGCCCATCATCACGACGGCCAGTGGAACCGTACAGGGTGAAATTGTCGATGGTGTGCATCGCTTCCTTGGAATTCCCTACGCCGAGGCACCCTTCGGCGAGAACCGCTGGCGGCCGCCAGTGCGTCGACAGCCCTGGCGCTCCCTGTTGCCGGCGACGCGATATGGTCCTATCTGTCCCCAGACCGGGGGGATCCAGTCTGGTTTGCCCGATGAAGGCGAAGATTGCCTAAATCTGAATATCTGGACCCCTGATCCGGGTGCTAATAATCTTCCGGTGATGGTCTGGGCCCACGGTGGAGGCCAGGTATCCGGGGCGGGATCGAACGAGCTATATGACGGGACACACTTTGCTCGAGAAGGCGTTGTCCTGATTACCTGTAACCGGCGACTTGGAGCAGAAGGCTATCTCTACCTGGAAGAACTGTTCGGCGACGGGTTTGGGCCAGGTAATCTCGGCATACAGGACCTGATTTTTGTCCTCAAGTGGGTCCAGGAGAATGTAGACAGGTTTGGGGGTGACCCTGGCAATGTGACGCTGTTTGGTGAATCTGGAGGAGGGGCGGCGGCGCAGGCTGTGATCGCGACACCAGGCTCAGAGGGATTGGTAAATCGTGTGATTCCCCAGAGTGGGGGCCATGCAGCGCAGCGAACTGATACTGCAACGATGGTGGCACGCACCCTGTTGAAGTCGTTGGGAGTCAGGTCGGGCGACAGAGACTCGTTACGCGCAATACCCTGGCGCTCGTTCGTTGAGGCCTACGAGTTGCTGGATGAACAACAATTCGGTAATCCGCAGATCTACCTGCCCGTCATTAATCAACACATGCCCGTGCATCCTGTCGACACGGGTCATCTTGGGATTGGTGCCGAGGTGGATTACCTTATTGGTACCTGTCGGGACGAGGCCAATCTTTTTTCTGCACTATTGCCTTCCATGGTAGATGGGGTATTCCATCATCGTGCTGCGCAGGTTGTGGAGAAGAGCGGCCGTGACTGGGCTGACGTCGTTTCGGCGTATACCAGATCGCTGCCGCACCTGGACCAGGATGAGGTCTTTAATCGAATCCTTGGTGATATGTGGTTCCGGGTCCCCAGCCTGAAAATAGCAGCGGGTCGGGCTCAGCAGGCACGCGGCAATACCTACGTTTACCAGTTTGAATGGGAATCGCCGCTGATCGGGGCCGCACATGCTCTTGATCTGATGGTGTTCGGTAACGGATTGCCCTTTGAAGCCCTGGCAGGATTCTCGGACTACCAGAAGACTGCGGACTTCATGCGTCAATCCTGGGTTCGTTTCGCGGCGACGGGAGACCCTTCAATACCTGGATTCAGCTGGCCGGGTCACACGACAGACCGGGCGATTGTCGGTATCAACGAGACATTATCTGTCTGGTATGGGCTGCCGTCGGAACTTGCGCCCCTGGCAGGCGTTATTGACGGTAGCTGGTTAGCGCTGGACCTCTAGCGGGAGATCCCAGTAGTCTTGGTCTGAATTTGTCCAGGCCGTATG
>CAXPUI010000359.1:0-3085 GCA_964220205.1 Candidatus Allofontibacter communis
GGTAGTCGCGGTAGGGCGACTTGAGTTCTGCCGGATAAATAGGGTATTCGGGCTCTTTCTGGAAGTCCGACTGGGCCACGTGTTCCAGAAACGACGGCATGGTACCGGAGGTGATGACAAAAACGCGCCAGGGTTGAAGATTGCCACCTGATGGCGCACGGGCTGACTGTTCCAGCAGGTCTTTTACGAGGTCATCGTCGACTGGCTGGTCAGTGAAGCGCCTGATCGTGGTCCTGGCGGCTACGGCTTGCGAAACATTCATGCATTAACTCCTGTTTACGACTGGTTTTCCGTGAGGTCGGGCGCGTGGTGAGCGGGCATGGAGGCTTGGCCTTCCGCTTCCTCTGACATCGCCGCGACAGCCTTCTCGTTTTCCATGATCTTCGCCATGATGGCCTGTCCTGCACGATCGAAGACGTCGCGGTGCTCGATGACATACTGCTGGGATTCACGGTAACCATCCAGCATGCCATTCACCTCGGGAATGACGTAC
Organism: Candidatus Allofontibacter communis; assembly: GCA_964220205.1. Taxonomy (GTDB): domain Bacteria; phylum Pseudomonadota; class Gammaproteobacteria; order Pseudomonadales; family Azotimanducaceae; genus UBA9659. Next base: position 494 of record CAXPUI010000359.1, read on the forward strand.
CTGGCGACCAGATCCCAGCTGCGCAGTTGGGCTTCGCGATTTGCCCAGTCGTTAGCGAAACCGATGACTGTCCCGAAACCACCGGTCAAAGCCTGCATGTCACGAATTGCCTTGATCAGGTCGTCCGGTGTACCAATGATGGCGCCTGCGCCTTCTGCGGCCATCGCTTCAACGGCTGCGTCCGGACTGTCGTAGGCCTCGGCGCCGGGTCGCATCAATGTGCCGACGGTGTATTCGTTATGCCAGCGGAACAGCCCGTTCTTGGCTTCCTGGATTGCCTGCTCCTTGGATTCGGCGATATGCCAGCTGAGGACGACGCGCCAGTTGGAACGATCAACCTGGTTACCATGTTCAGCCGCACTGTCTTCGGCGAACTGCCACTGGGTAGGTAGCGCCTGGAGTCCCGCCGTGGACATCGAGCCGATGGAAAGGATTCCTGTACCGTGCTTGCCTGCCAGCGTCATGCCGGAAGGACTGACCATGGACGCGACGGCAAACGGTAGATCCTCCTGCAGTGGCAGAAGTTGCAGTCGGGCATCCTTCATCGTGAACCAGTCGCTTTCGTGACTGAAACGATCTTCGCCTCTCAGTAATTTCCGGATGACCCCGATAGCCTCGTCCTGCCGGTCACGTTGGAGCATAGGGTCTATGCCGAGGGTATAGGCATCGGAGGGCAGGGCACCTGGCCCGGAGCCAAAAATAATTCGACCCCGCGTCATGTGGTCGAGCTGGACCAGTCGTTGAGCGACGTTGAAAGGATGATGATAGGGAAGAGAGATGACACCCGTACCGAGCTTGATGTTGTGGGTCCGTTCACCCGCAGCCGCGAGGAAAAGTTCCGGGCTGGCGATAATCTCCCAGCCGGTGGAATGGTGTTCGCCCACCCAGAATTCATCGAAACCCAGTCGATCGAGATGTGCGGCCAGATCCAGGTCGCGTTGGAACTGGAGGGTAGGGTTTTCACCGATTGGGTGATGGGGAGCGACGAAGCCGCCGAATTTGATGCGTGCCATGGGAGTTACCCCGCTGATAATTTAAAGCAGATTAAATCACACTTGCAGGTTTCTGCTCTACGCGTGTTATAGCGGGTTCCAGCGTGCCCCCGCCCTTTGAGATTGATTCGATGACGTTGAATCGGGTCTCTGTGGGGTTTTCTATGCTGGAAAAGGAAGCCGATCATGTGATCAGCTTCTCACTTTCTGACAGCGATTAGCTTACCGTGAAGCCCTCATCGATGAGGGGCATTGATCGCACCCTGCGGCCCGTGGCGGCAAAAATAGCATTCGCGACCGCCGGTGCCAGTGGTGGTAACGCCGGCTCACCCAACCCGGTGGGATCATAATCACTCTGGATGAAGTGCACATCGACCTCGGGTGCAGAGCCGATACGCAGCACGGGATATCGATCGAGATTGGTCTGCTCAATACGACCATTCTCCATGGTGATTTTCTGGCCGGCCATGGTGCTGTAACCATCGATAATGGAACCCTGGACCTGACTGACTGCCCCGCTCATGTTGATGATCGGGCCCACGTCGACCGCTGCTGTCACTTTGTGCAGGACGATATCATTGCCCGTGACGCTGACCTCGGCGACTTCCGCGACATGAGCGGCATGACAGAAATAGAAGGCAAATCCGAGCCCATGACCATCGGGCATGGTTTTACCCCAGCCTGCTTTTTCTGCAGCGAGCCTCGCAACTCCGACCGCACGACCCGTGTTGATATGTCGGACGTTACCTTCTTCGATCCAGCGTGGATCTCCCAGCAGTTCAATCAGCATGTCAACCTGATCCCTGCCGGCGGCGACTGCCAGTTCGTTCAGGAAGCATTGCGAGACAAAAGCATGAGTGTTGGAGTAGGGCGCTCGCCAGGGTCCAACGGGGGTATCCATTCGAATGCTGGTCAGCGATGCACGTACGTTGTCCATGGTTGAGAAGGGAAAAGCGAAGGGGTTAACGCCGGAAAATCGGGAGGGTTCGCCCCCTGGTGCTACGCCCACAGCATGTTCTTCCCAGCCAGTTATCTTGCCTTCCGGAGTCAGCGCTGCCCTGATGCGATTGAAGCCACCTTCGCGAAGGAAGTCGTAGCGCATGCTGTCCTCCCTCGACCAGGTCAGCTTGACAGGCTTCCCCGAGAGTTTTGAAAGCTCAATAGCCTCGCAGACGTATTCGCCGCTGGTCCGGCGGCCGAAACTACCGCCCATCCGCTTGATGTGAATCGTCAGCTGATCCTTCTCGAGACCATAGCGTCGCTTGGCTAATTCCTGGAAGCGAGGGCCATTCTGCGTCGGTAGCCAGACTTCGAGGTGATCGCTGCCCCCGCTCCCGCCAGGACGATAGTGCGCGGTACAGTTCATGGGTTCCAGGCAGAGGTGCGAGACATAGGGATACTCATAAAAGCTGCTGATTACCTGGTTGTTGGGGTCAGCGAAGACGGTCTCGACATCGCCTTTGTCCAGCTTTACATGTGGCCCTGTATCACCGACAGCGTTGGCGGCGGCCGCAAAATCCGTCCAGCTGTCTTTGGATGCGTCTGACTCGTCCCAGGTTGCTTCGAGAGATTCGCGTGCCTTGAAAACAGCCCAGGTACT
>CAXPUI010000360.1:0-2198 GCA_964220205.1 Candidatus Allofontibacter communis
CACGTTATTTCGCTTCTGGTCGAGCTTGATGACCTTGAATTCCATCTCACGGCCTTCGAGCATCTCGTTGTCGCGCAACGGGCGAACATCGACGAGGGAACCAGGCAGGAAAGCCCGAATGTCTCGAATTTCTACCGTAAAGCCGCCCTTGACCCTGCCACTAATCAGACCGGTAATAACTTCCTGGCTTTCATAAACATTTTCCAGGATCTGCCAGGATTCAGCCCGCTTGGCCTTTTCTCGGGACAACCGAGTTTCACCAAAGCCATCGTCAACGGCATCCATGGAGACCTGGACGGTATCGCCGACGGCAACTTCCAGTTCTCCTGATTCATTAATAAATTGGGCTCTGGGTATAACGCCTTCAGACTTGAGGCCCGCATGGACCGTTACCCATTCATTGTCGATATCAACGACTACGCCGGTAATAATGGAACCGGACACCATATCGACGGTTTTTAAGCTTTCTTCAAAAAGCTCGGCAAAACTCTCGCTCATTAATTCATTCCCGGGGCATTCACCCCTCAAGCCACGATCCAACACTCGTGGGTCTGGTTACATTGAGGCTGAACAGAGCGCGCTATCTTGAGATGTTGGTGCGACCTGTCAGCCCAGTTTTTTTGTCACTACGGACTGCACGGCTTTGAGGACTTCATCAATCGTCATATCCGTGCTGTCGATGACATGAGCGTCCTCCGCGGGTTTCAGCGGTGAGGCTTGACGACTCAAATCTCGCTTGTCCCGGGCCTGGATGCTCCGAAAAAGGGCGTGCAGACTAACACCAATATCCTTATCTTTCAACTGGTTATAGCGCCTTTCGGCCCTGGCCTGGGCGCTCGCTGTAAGGTAAATCTTAACCATGGCATCAGGAAAAATGACCGTGCCCATATCCCTGCCATCGGCCACAAGTCCCGGTTCCCTGCGGAAAGAGTGCTGCAGGGTGGTCAGGCCGTCCCTGACACCCTGGATCGCCGCTACTACCGAAGCATCCACGCCTGCCCCATCAGATCGCACCTGCCGTGTGACTTCCTCACCAGACAAGGTAATCACGAGCGGATCTTCAGGGTCGCCGGTGGGCCTGAAATCGACATCCAGACGCTCCGCCAAGCTTGCCAATACTGCCTCGTCAGCGTTTGCCGAATCCAGATCGATCCCTGCCTTACGCGCAGCGATACCTACCAGTCGATACAGGGCGCCGCTATCCAGCAACCGAAAGCCATGCCGGGCAGCAAGATGAGTAGCCACCATACCCTTACCCGAGCCGCTTGGCCCATCCACTGCAATCACGGGGATTGATTCAGTCATCAGACAGACTGATCTCGGCAAAATGATCTCGCGCGACCTTGGCCCGGGCGAACAGGGCTTCCAGTTGCTCACCGTTTCCTTCACTGATCAGTTGCCGCAGACCCGCGACTTCTTCCACATATCGGTCCAGCACCTCCAGGACCGGCCCGGGGTTCGTCAGAAAGATATCCCGCCACATAACCGGGTCCGAAGCAGCGATCCGGCTAAAGTCCCTGAAGCCTCCCGCCGCAAACTGAAAAACTTCCATGCTGTCACCACCAAGCGAGAGGGTATCGACCAGCGCATAAGCCAGCAGATGCGGCAGATGGCTGGTTTGAGCCAGCACTTGGTCATGATGCGCCGGGGTCATGAAGGTAATGGTTGCGCCCAACCGCTGCCAAAAATCAACGACCAACTCCGTCGCTGCCCCATCAGTATTTTCCAGCGGTGTCAGGATCACCCGATGCCCGGTAAACAAATCAGGATTTGCTGCGGCAACGCCGTGCTGTTCTGACCCGGCAATCGGATGCCCTGGTACAAACTTAGCCGGAACGTCCCCCAGAACACTATTGAACGTCTCGATAACATGGCCCTTGACGCTGCCAACATCGGTAATAACAGCATCACCAAAGTCTATATCAGGCAGGACCGTCGCAAGCGCCCGGACCGGTAGAGCAAGAATAACCAGATCCGCGTCAATAACCTGCGTATCGTCCAGGACAGCGTCGATCAGGCCGGCCGACAGGCCCTGCTTCAGGCTGTCCGCACTCCGATCCCAGGCAGCGATCCGATAACCAGCACCTTGTTTTTTCAGTCCTGCAGCAATGGACCCACCCATCAGGCCAAGGCCAATAATTACGCAACTAGGCACGTTGCAGAACCTTTCGCAAAGCCTCGACGCAACGGGTGTTTTC
>CAXPUI010000361.1:0-6478 GCA_964220205.1 Candidatus Allofontibacter communis
GATCCGGACATGTCTCTGGCCCCTGATTTACAAATGCAATCCCAAGCTGCCTTTGATGGATTGGTTGAAGGACTGAAGCCTTTTATGCCTGATGAGACAGAGAGAGCCATCAGGATTAAAGCTATCAATATTTGGGCTTCTGTTCATGGGATAGTTGGACTTTTGAGGCGCGGAGATGCCCAAGATGGTAAATCCGAAGAGCTAGAATGGATTAAGAATAACTTAGAAACGTATTTAGAAACGACAACGTTCAGATAGTGTGATCAGTTGCAGGCCGCTTCTCACTCACACCTTTGACACATCGCGTCGGGAGCCAAGGCGTTGGGTAGGCATCGCGCACTCACCACACGTTACGAAAGATACTCGCAGGCGACGCGCAAGCCTCCACCAAGAACCGCCACTTTGCCGGGTTCTGACAACTTCTGCTTTTCCGCCAAAGATAGGATGCTTGTCCGTTAGGAAGAACTGGGTAGGAGCTGAGCGCTTGCTGCGCTGTTTTTGCGTTCTCGTATTGTCTACCACTAAAGCCACGCGGGCTGCTGCTGTCATGCTTACCCCTCTGAGTTAACGTACTCATACATGGTAAGCCTCATCACATGCGTGTCAGCGTCAATTACACTTAGCACTCATATATGATACTTATGATGCGCAGTAATCGCTGCCGTTTGTAACTTCGCTTGTAAACAAGCCCCAAAAACGGGGCTCTTTGTAACTTCTATGAAACTCGTAAACGTATATAAATCAATAGGTAAGCGACACCCTATTACTCCCACTCAATAGTCGCAGGCGGTTTACTTGACACATCGTAGACGACCCGGGAAATACCGCTGATTTCGTTAATAATTCGACTGGAAACGCGCTCAAGAAATTCGTAGGGGAGATGGGCCCATCTTGCTGTCATGAAGTCGATGGTCTCAACCGCTCGCAGCGCGATCACGTATTCGTATCGCCGCGCGTCTCCAACCACACCCACCGACCGGACTGGCAGAAATACCGCAAAGGCCTGGCTGACCTGATCATAGAGCCCGGCCGCGCGGAGCTCTTCGAGGTAAATATGATCGGCCTCGCGAAGCAGGTCGGCGTATTCGCGCTTGACCTCACCCAGGATACGCACGCCGAGTCCCGGACCCGGGAAAGGATGGCGGAATACCATTTCATCTGAGAGCCCGAGTTCCAGCCCAATCTTCCGCACCTCGTCTTTGAAGAGTTCTCGCAGCGGCTCCACCAGTTCGAGCTTCATGTAATCCGGCAGACCACCGACATTGTGGTGAGACTTGATCACATGTGCTTTACCGTCCGCATGCCCTGCCGACTCAATTACGTCCGGGTAAATCGTACCCTGGGCGAGAAAGTCGACACCCTCAATGGCCGAGGCCTGCTCATCGAATACGTCAATGAAGGTATTGCCGATGATCTTGCGCTTGTCTTCCGGATCGGTCACGCCTTCAAGTCTCGACAAAAACCTGTCCGCGGCGGGCACGGTGACAAGATTCAAGGCGTAGACATTCTGCGTCCCTTCACCCACCATTTTTTCAACCTGGTTGGCTTCGTCATGCCGCAACAAACCATTGTCGACAAACACACAGGTCAGCTGATCACCGATAGCTCGGGATAGCAGTGCTGCAACCACGCTGGAATCAACACCCCCAGACATGCCAAGGATGACCCGGCCACTGCCGACCTGGGCCCGGACACGTTCAACGATGTCCTCGACAATATTAGTTGGCGTCCACAGAGCCGCACACTCACAGACTTCCTTGACGAATCGATCGATAATCTCCGCGCCCTGCACGGTGTGATTAACCTCCGGATGAAACTGCACGCCGTAATAGCGCCGCTGTTCATCCAGCATGAAAGCTATGTCGGTGTTATCGCTGCGACCACCGACCACAAATCCTGGAGGGATCTGGGTCACCTTGTCCCCATGGCTCATCCAGACATCAAGATAAGGTTCGCCGTCTTCGATTCCGTCCTTAAGCTGTCCCAGCAGCTGATTATCCTGCATCAGCTGAACACGCGCGTACCCAAATTCACTTTTGCTCGACGCCTGGACTTTGCCGCCCAGCTGTTTCGCCATGGTCTGCATGCCATAACAGATACCCAACACCGGAACACCGAGGTTGAAAACGTAGTCCGGCGCGACCAGCGTGGCATCGGCATTTACGGATTCCGGTCCCCCTGAGAGAACGATGCCATTTGGGCCAAACTCGCGAGCGCGTGCTTCGCTGAGATCAAAGGGAAGAATTTCGCAATAGACGCCGGACTCTCGCAACCGCCTGGCGATCAATTGCGTGTACTGAGAGCCAAAGTCCAGTATCAGGATCTTTTCCTGATGAATATCCTGAGAGGTCGAAGACATAAGCTTAGGCACTGCGAAACAAATCCAATTATACAACGCAACCCATTGCGCATGACAGACAGCCCTGAGCTGATAAACAGCCCTGAGCTAATAAACAGCCCTGAGCTAATAAACAGCCCTGAGCTAATAAACAAAGTCATGAGGAAGCCAGGAAAGCCCGATCACCCGGGACACTCCGCAACACAACCGACAGAACCGACCTGACTCGGTCCAGCTGCTCCATGATGTGGCAAAACAATCAGCAAAGGCAAACACGATCTGTCATTCCTGGCAGGACCTGTATATGCTGGCACCGCGATCATCCAACAAGCAACCATGAGCGACTCCAACCGCCAAATCATCTCCGTCTCTGAGCTGAACAAACATGCAAAGCGATTGCTGGAGTCGGAATTTCCTCTACTCTTTGTTGAAGGCGAAATTTCCAATTTTGCCCGGCCCAGGTCCGGACACTGGTATTTCACGCTCAAGGATGACAAGGCTCAGGTCCGCTGCGCCATGTTCAAGAACCGTAATCACATAGTGCGCTTCGAACCCAGGGACGGCCAACAGGTGATCGTCAGAGGCCGGATCAGTCTCTACGAGGGTCGAGGCGAATTCCAGATGATCGCCGAGTTTCTGGAGGATTCCGGCGACGGCGCCTTACGCCGCGCCTTCGACAAATTGAAAGCCGGGCTGCAGGCCGAGGGGCTATTCGACGAGACCCGCAAGCAACCGTTGCCGGTTATGCCATCACACATTGCCGTTATTACCTCGCCCCAGGGCGCGGCTATCCGCGATGTAATCAGCGTCATGCGACGGCGTTTCCCGGCCGTCCACGCCAGCATCCTGCCCGTGCAGGTTCAAGGTGATGAATCTGTCGCGCAGATCGTCGAGGCACTGACTTTTGCCAATCTCTACCACGATGACCCTTTCGACCTCATCCTGCTGACCCGGGGTGGTGGCTCCCTTGAAGATCTTTGGTCTTTCAATACCGAACCGGTCGCCCGGGCGATCGCAGCCAGCCGACTGCCGGTCGTCTCTGCTATCGGCCATGAGTCGGATGTCTCTATTGCCGACTTCGTCGCCGACCTGCGCGCTCCTACACCCTCGGCAGCGGCCGAACTGATCACACCGGACAGCACCGTAATGGCCGATCAACTGACGACCCTGCAACGACGACTGGCATTGTCAGTCATGCAGAAAGTGCAGGAGAACGAGCGCGAAGTTGCTCACCTGCAACGTCGTCTCAGGCATCCCGCCAGTCATCTGAACGAGCTGACGCAACGTGTTGACGACCTTGAACGCCGGCTGAGCCGAAGTGTGACTAACATCCTGGGCAACGGTCGAGCCCGTCTCGCGGCGGTCCACTTGCCATCGCCTGCCACCGCGGTTACCTCAGGGCACCAGCGACTGGCGAGACTTCAGGATAAACTGGAGGTCGCCGAGCAGAACCGGCGACGTGACTTGCAGTCAACGCTAGCCAGGCTGGCCGCGAAATTTAACGCATTGAGTCCACTGGCCACACTGCAACGCGGTTTTGCCATCGTCACCGACGCCGACTCAGGAAACGTGCTGCTCAACAGCGCAGAAACGAACACCGGTAAACGCATCAAGGCACGCTTAAGTGAAGGCTCGCTTGTTGCCGAGGTAATCGAGATAGAGACCGCTCCCTGATGTACCGCATTGCTCTCGCCTCCATACTGTTCTTCAGCGCCGCAACCCATGCCTTGCCTCTTTCTGAGGCAGTACCCGGCGGCATCGCTCTGATCCCTGTACCGTCGACGGACGTGACTTACCAGGGGCAACGCGTCTGGGTGACTGAAACAGCCAACGGATTGACCGCAATTATAGGCATCCCTCTGTCAGCGAAACCCGGCACACATTACGCCCAGTCTGGTGATACCAGGTTGTCTTTCGAGGTCAGCGGCAAAGCCTATCGCGAACAACGCCTGACCATCACCAACAATCGCAAGGTCAATCCCTACGCCCAGGACATGGAGAGAATTCGACGGGAACGGGCTGAGATGGACGCGGCTTTCCTGGCGTTCGATACCGACCGACTAACGGATACCGCATTCGCCCTGCCGGTCGACGGCCCCATGTCCAGCTCTTTCGGACTACGCCGCATACTCAACGACCAGCCCCGCTCACCCCATAGCGGCATGGATATCGCCGCTCCCCAGGGCACACCTGTCTATGCACCCTCAGCAGGGCTCGTCACCGCAACCGGCGATTACTTTTTCAACGGCAACACCATTTTGCTCGACCACGGCCACAGCCTGATCACGATGTATTGCCACCTTTCCGAGATATCGGTAGAAGTCGGTGAGTGGATCGACAAGGGCCAGTTGATTGGCCGGGTGGGTTCGACAGGAAGAGTCACCGGCCCCCATCTGCACTGGGGTGTCAGCCTGAACAACGCGAGAGTTAATCCGGCTCTATTCCTGGAGCAGTGACGCTCCTGGCCCAGTCCTAGCGATTCGCCTTCTGCCCTGTAAAACCTAGAGCTTTGCCTGCCACTATGCGCTTCACGAGCGGCGATACTCAGCGCTTTTGTTTCTTCCTGCCCTTTTTCACATGCGCCATCATGCGTCGTCGCCGATTTACTTGCCGGTCTGTCAGCTTGTTCTTGCGACCCTTGAACGGATTATCGCCGGTCCGTAACTCCAACCTCAGCGGTGTACCGCGCAATCCGAGCGCCTCGATAAATCGGTGCATCAGGTAACGCCGGTAGGACTCCGGCAAATCCACCGTCTGGTTACCATGAATCACAATCGTTGGTGGATTGTTGCCCCCAAGGTGCGCGTAACGCAGCTTTATTCGACGGCCGCGAACCAGCGGCGGCTGGTGCTCGAAAACCGCTCGTTCAAGTATCTCGTTAAGGCGCGAGGTCGGTACCTTTAACGTTGCTGCCGCATACGCTTCGTGAATCGAGTTGTAGAGATTACCGACCCCACTGCCATGCAAGGCCGAAATCGTATGGATACGGGCGAAATCAATAAACGTCAGACGCCGATCCAATTCACTGCGAATGACGTCTTTTCTTTCCTGCTCGATGCCGTCCCACTTATTGATGGCAATCACAAGAGCCCTGCCGGCCTCCAGGACATGGCTCAACAGATGCAGGTCCTGATCAACCAGCCCTTCCCGGGCGTCGATCATCAGACTAACCACGTTCGCATCCGCTACGGCTTCGAGGGTCTTGATCACTGAGAATTTTTCTATCTTTTCGGTGACCTTGCCGCGCCGCCGAACACCGGCGGTATCAATAATGGTGTAAGTCTTGCCGTCCCTTTCATAGGGTATGTAGATGCTGTCCCGGGTGGTCCCCGCTTCATCAAAGACAACGACCCGGTCTTCTCCCAGCAAGCGGTTGACCAGCGTGGACTTACCCACATTCGGGCGCCCTGCCACGGCAATCTTGATGCCCTCCGCCTCCAGCGCAACCTCCGCTGTTTCATTCGTCTGTTCAAGGCGTGGCGCCAGAACATCATTGATCAAGGAACGGACACCATGGCCATTACTGGCCGAAATCGTGTACGGCTCACCCAGACCGAGGGCATAGAATTCACCTGTTACGAAGTCGGGGTTCTGGCCATCGATTTTATTGGCGACCAGAATTGTCTCAACCTCGGACTGGCGGAGGTAGGCAGCGATGTTTTCATCACCCGCCATGCGACCATCCTTGGAATCAACCAGGAACAGCACCAGAGTCGCTTCGCCAATCGCCTGTCTGGCCTGTTCCGCCATCGGCCCGTCAATGCCCTGTTCGTCACCAGACAGGCCACCGGTATCCACCACCACATAATCTAAATCGCCCATCGCGCCTCGACCGTATTGACGGTCACGCGTCAGCCCGGGGAAACTGGCAACCAGGGCATCACGGGTCCGGGTGAGACGATTGAACAGCGTCGATTTGCCGACATTCAGCCGACCTACCAACGCGATAACGGGTAACATGATGGAGGTTTATCTGATCTCGATGGCGGCAAGCGTACCGCTATCGGTCAGCTCATAGAGGCGTCCGCCTGCACTGACAAGACCTGCCTGGACACCCTTCCCATCAATCTTGCGGCGACCCACGAAGCGACCATCCGATTGCGCAACAACGTGGGCATAACCCTCAAAGTCGGTGAACGC
>CAXPUI010000362.1:0-5924 GCA_964220205.1 Candidatus Allofontibacter communis
TAGGCCCCATTTTTATGCCCACGGATCTGAAAGCCGACATGGACCAGTTCAGGGAATTTTACGGACCTATTACAGCGAGATACCCGGCCATGAAAAGCCGGATCCGCCTGAAAGAAGAAGATCAGCCGGACTAGTCGAACACAATCACACTGCGCGCAACGTTACCCGACTTCATATCATCAAAAGCTGAATTCACATCAGAGAGGCCGATACGCTTCGAGACCATTTCATCCAGGTGGAGCTTGCCATCAAGGTAAAAGTCAACAAACCGTGGCATGTCGACGCGGAACCGGTTCGAGCCCATCATTGAACCCTGGATCTTTTTTTCCTGGAGGAAAGCGGACCCAGTCAACTCAATTTTTACACCTGCAGGGATCATCCCAATAATCGTAGCGGCTCCTCCAGCCCTGAGCATGCGGAAGGCTTGTTCCGCTGTCTGCTTTAACCCGATCGCTTCAAAAGAATACTGCACGCCTCCACCGGTTAACTCCTTCACGGCTTCAACCGCATCCCCCTGGGAGGCATCAACTACATCGGTCGCCCCAAAAGTCTTCGCCATATCAAGCTTACTGCTCATCATATCCACCGCGATGACACGACCCGCGCCTGCAAGGGCGGCACCGTTGATCGCTGAAAGCCCTACACCGCCACAGCCAATCACCGCTACGGTACTGCCAGGTTCAACGCCCGCAGTGTGGAAAACCGAGCCGACTCCCGTCGTTACCCCACAACCTATGAGAGCAGCTCTATCGAGGGGCATATCCTCACGAATCTTGACGATGGCATGTTCATGAACCAGCATCTGCTCGGCGAAGGAAGAAAGATCAGCAAACTGAGTCATTTCTACACCTGACTGTGCCAACCGCGGTTCCTCATCCCTGCCGCGACGCGTTTCCGGGCTTTCACAGAGGCTCATGTGCCCGGTAACGCACATCTCACAATGTCCGCAGAAGACGGAAAGACAGGTGATGACATGATCGCCGGGCTTAACGTAAGTGACATCCGATCCGACCTGCTCAACGACGCCAGCAGATTCGTGACCAAGGACAATCGGCATTCTCGTTGGGTAGAGCCCATCAACAAAATGCAGATCGCTATGGCAGACCCCGGCAGCAGCGGTCCTGATCAGCACTTCCCTGGAACCCGGTTTAGAAATGTCGACGTCTTCGATTTCGAGTGGTTTACCTACTTCCCTCAGTACTGCTGCTTTCATGAATGCCTCACCGTATTCTCTTTGCGTTCCCTGATATTAAACCAAGGATCATAATGAAATGAAGGCAAACATCGCTATACTTCTATTCAAACTAACCGGCCGGAGTTATCTGTGCAGTGTCCCAAATGCAAAGCCCCAATGGATGAACATACACTCAGCACTTTGAGTGGTGGCGTCACCGTGGACCGCTGCTCCGACTGCAAGGGCATATGGTTTGACGTCGGCGAAGCTGAAACCCTCAAAGATAAATGGATGTCCGATTATATTGATGACGGCGATCCCGGGATCGGTAAAGAATTGAACAAAGTCAGGGACATCGAGTGCCCTCGCTGCGGCAAAACAATGTCTCAACTCGGCGACCCTCACCAGCCACACATTCAGTATGAAGCCTGCAGCGAGCACGGGATGTATTTTGACGCAGGTGAGTTTACCGACTACAAGCACGAAACCCTGATGGATATCTTCCGGGACTTCGTATTCATGATTACAAAGCGCTGAACATTGCGCTGACTCCCGGTCATCCGGCGTGTAAAATTGCCCCATGACCGAACTCATTCCCAGGCGTCTGCGACACCGGGTACGCACTCTCAGCACAGTCCTCGGTGAAACCATGTCACGTCAGCATGGTGAAGCATTCTTGGACAAGGTCGAGGAAATCAGACTGCTGGCCAAAGCCAGAAGACTTGATTCAGAGACAGGTGATCACCAAAAGCTCAGCGAGGTACTTAAGAGGCTGGATGACCAGAACCTGGTCTCCATCGCACGGGCGTTCAACCAGTTTCTGAATCTGACCAATATTGCCGAGCAGGCAGAGTCCGTGGAACAGGTCGGCAACGACTCCCAGCTTAATGAACTGTTTAAACGACTCTTACAGAACGGTACGAAAAAAGAAGTCATCGTCGACACAATCTACCAGTTACACTGCGACCTGGTCCTGACAGCACATCCAACCGAAATTACGCGTCGTACGCTTATCCAGAAGTACAACAGGATCGCTGCGGCACTTGAGGGTGTGAGTGAAGAGACAGAACTTGATGCCGCTGCCAGGACTGACCTTGAACGACTCATTGCCGAGGTCTGGTACACCGACGAAATCCGGACAGAGCGTCCCAGTCCCCAGGATGAAGCCATCTGGGGTTATGCAGTCATAGAGCATTCTCTCTGGCATGCCATCCCAGATCTCTGGGACAGGCTGGCAGGACTAATGCTCGAATATACCGGCGCGAAGCTGCCGCTCGACGTAGCTCCTGTGAAGATTTCGTCTTGGATGGGCGGTGACAGGGACGGTAACCCGAATGTCACTTCCAAGGTAACCGGCGAGGTTCTTAGACTGGCGCGCTGGATGGCGGCTGATCTTTACCTAAGGGACATTGAAGAACTGCTGGCCCAATTGTCGATGGCAGACTGTAACGAAGCATTGCAAGCGCAGTGTCCTGCCGGCAACAATGAACCCTATCGACACATCCTCAGAAAGCTGAGAGAACAGCTGACCGAGACTCGAACCTGGGCCGAAACCTCTGAACCGCCGCATAAAGGCCTGATATTGACGACTGCCGAGCTGACGTTACCCCTGAAGCTCTGCTATGACTCACTTCACGACTCCGGGATGGGAATCATCGCCGATGGACTGCTGAAGAGAACACTGGTCAGGGCAAACGCTTTTGGCGTCACTCTTGTTGAACTGGATATCAGGCAGAGTTCAGACCGCCACATCGAGCTACTCGACCATGTTACCCGATATCTGGACATCGGGAGCTATGCGGACTGGTCCGAGACCGCTCGAATTGATTTCCTGCTCCAGGAGCTTGAGTCACGTCGTCCTTTATTCCCGGATAACTGGCTGCCCGACAATGAAGAGGCTGCTGAAACTCTCAAAACATTTCGCATGATGGGTACTGACGACGCTCATGGGATTGCCAGCTACATCATATCAATGGCGAAACGCCCCTCGGACGTGCTCAGCGTTGTTCTGCTGCTCCGGAAATGCGGTGTCACCAGGGTGCTTCCAGTTGTCCCCCTGTTTGAGACGCTGGATGATCTCGAGAACGCGGCCTGGACGCTGGAAAGACTCCTCAGGACTCAGTGGTATACCCGGTACATCGAGGGCAAACAGCAGATCATGATTGGTTACTCTGACTCGGCGAAAGACGCGGGACAGATGGCGGCCGCCTGGGCACAGTATCGGGCCCAGGAGGAACTGGTGATCGTGGCCGAGAAGTACGGCATCAATCTGACGCTGTTTCACGGCCGCGGCGGCGCACCTGGACGTGGCGGCGGTCCGGCTCGACAGGCAATCCTTTCTCAGCCACCCGGATCGGTCAAGAACAGCATGCGACTCACCGAACAGGGAGAGATGATAAGGTTCAAGTACGGCTCACCACCCCTCGCCCTGATTAACCTCGACCTTGTGCTGAGCGCGGCGATGGAGGCAACGCTGCTTCCTCCACCAAAACCGAGAGAGAACTGGCGGCTGCTGACACAGCGACTGGCGGATGTTGCACGAGACAGCTATCGGGAGTCTGTCAGGAAAAGTGACGCGTTCGTTGAATATTTTGCTGAAGGTACACCGGAACGCGAACTTGCCCTGCTGGCCCTGGGTTCGCGTCCCGCCCGACGAGACGGCACTGATTCAGGACGCTCGATCGACGAATTGCGCGCTATACCCTGGGTTTTTGCCTGGACCCAGAAACGTCTGATGCTGCCTGCTTGGCTGGGCACCGACGCGGCTTTCGAAGAAAAGCTCACCGGGAAAGAGCGCCACATTATGCAGGAAATGATTGAAGAATGGCCGTTTTTTCAGACCCAGGTGAATATGCTGGAAATGGTCCTGAGTAAGACAGACATCGAAATTTCCAGCCGATATGACGAACACCTTGTTCCCCGGCACTTGCAACCACTGGGTGACGAACTGAGGCAGCGCCTCGCGAACCTGATCGCCCGTGTTAATGAGCTTAAAAATCAGGACATGCTATTGGCGGAAGCCCCTGAAATCAGGCAGACCCTGGACCTTCGACATCCCTATACCGACCCGTTGCATCTGTTGCAGATTGAGCTGCTCAAGCGTTGCCGTGAAGGTAGCAACGCTCAGCAGGAAGAAGCGCAGAAGGCCTTACTGGTTACCATTGCTGGCATCGCCGCAAGCATGCGCAATACGGGATGAGCGGCGACATTATCATTATCGGGGCCAGCCGAGGACCAGGCCGTCAACTTTTTGATCACTTGATCAAGCATAATCACTCGGTCGTCGGGATCGCCCGTAACCCAAGAGGCTTAGCCACAAGTCC
This sequence comes from Candidatus Allofontibacter communis, assembly GCA_964220205.1. Lineage (GTDB taxonomy): Bacteria > Pseudomonadota > Gammaproteobacteria > Pseudomonadales > Azotimanducaceae > UBA9659. The sequence continues at coordinate 4,498 of CAXPUI010000362.1, forward strand.
ATCCGGCCGTTTCGTCCAATGCGATGCATCAGATACTGAGCAGCTTGCCATGCTGATTGGGCAGAACAATACCGTTATCAACGCCAGCCGCCCCGAATTCCTGACTAACCTGCTGGAGCTCGACCCGCCTATATCAAGACTGATCGCGCTCGGTTCAACGCGGATATACACTCGCTTTGCTGATGAAAAGTGCGACAGGTTGGCCGCAATGGCACATGCTATCTGGATGCGCGACATTCCCGCTACTATCCTTCACGCCACCATGATCTATGGATCGCAGGGGCTGAACAATATCGAACGGATCTGCAAAATAGCCAGGTTATCGCCGCTGATACCCCTGCCGGAAAATGGCAGTGCATTGATCCAGCCAGTTCACGTCAACGACGTCGTCGCCAGCATTGACGCGATCCTCAAAAACCCACAGACCATTGGTCAAACCCTGATTATCGCTGGCCAGAACCCGGTCACGTATCGCGAATTTATCGAAGCCTGTATTGAGCTCTCAGGTAATCGTTGCAAAGTTTTATCGCTGCCCTACTCCGTCGTCTCGATAATCGGTCTGCTGACTCACCTGGTTCCGGGCATTCCCAGCATTACCCAGGACGAGATTCGCCGGCTGCGGGAAGACAAAAATTTTGATGTAACGGAAGTCGAGGACAGTCTGGGCGTCAAACCCTGGCCACTAAGAGAAGGGCTGCAACAGATATTCAGTTAATCCGCCGAGGTTGAACAGACCTCACCAAATGCCAGGTCAAGCTGACGTAACAGACCGCCCGGTATCGGCGGCCCGCTTATTGCCGCGACGTTCTGGGCGAGATGTTCTGTACTACCGGTTCCCGTAAGCACAACTGAGACCCCTGGTTCATGACGGCAATAACGGTAGGCAATGTCGATGACAGATTCACCCGCGCTTTCCACAAAGCCAAGCGGATCATCCAGATCCACCACTGTCGGGTCCACTTCTCCCCGTTTGATGAGCTCAGCAACAGTTTCCCGAAGGCGGGCCGGGTTCGATAAAGCTCGACGCACCGCATGCATAACCTGGATTGCTACATCATGTTCGATGGCAGCCTGAAACACCTGCTCTCGTGCTACAGGATTAAGGAGATTAAAGCCAACCATCACGACATCAAAACAACCACTGGGAATTGCCCGGATAAGCATGTCGTGTTGGGGCTCTTGAGCGAAACTCTCCGTGATACCAAGGTAGCGTATCTTACCGAGCGCTCTTTGGCGCTCCAGTTCAGGAACATATTCCTCCAGACAGTAATCGAGATGGTTATCTGTCACGCCATGCAGACTGAAGACATCCACATAATCTGACTTCAATCGCTTCAGACTCTTCTCCAGGGAGTTAACCAGTTCCTCGGCAGCCATGTAGGCGTCATGCCGTCGGAACATGGTCTTACTGCTTATCACAACATCTT
>CAXPUI010000363.1:0-4029 GCA_964220205.1 Candidatus Allofontibacter communis
TGAGAGAGGGTGACTGGTTTGTCACCGTCGCAGTGAGGAATCGCCAGGAACTGATCGCGGTCTGGCCAGGCTTCCACGACCGCCTCTACGGAATTGCCTTTGATGTGGGTTCGACCACGGTGGCGGCAAACCTGTGCGACCTGGCTAGTGGAGACGTCATTGCCAGTGCAAGTACGATGAATCCGCAGATCAGGTTCGGTGAAGATCTGATGAGCCGGGTGTCCTATGTAATGTTGCACCCTGATGATGCAGGTGAATTGACCCGGGTCATCCGTCTTGCCCTGAGTGAGCTGGTTGATGAACTGACCGCTCCGAATGGTGTAGCAGGTGTCGATATTGTAGACCTGGTTTTTGTGGCTAACCCGGTTATGCATCACATTCTGCTTGGTATCAGTCCTGTTGAACTGGGCGGTGCGCCCTTTGCCCTCACCGTATCTGATGCGGTCAATATGAAAGCCGATGGGCTTGGTTTAACAGGCGTAAACCCGGCGGCGAGTGTCTACGTCTTGCCATGCATTGCCGGTCATGTCGGCGCAGATGCTGCGGGAATGGTTCTTTCCGAAGCGCCGCAGAATCATGAGGCAGTGACCCTGCTGGTAGATGTGGGTACGAATGCAGAAATCGTCCTGGGGAATAAACACCGGCTCCTGGCCTGTTCCAGTCCGACTGGACCTGCCTTCGAGGGAGCCCAGATAAGCTGCGGGCAACGAGCTGCAGCCGGCGCCATAGAGCGAGTTCGGATTGATCCGGATAGCCTGTTACCGAGGTTTAAGGTTATTGGCAGTGATATCTGGTCTGATCATGCGGACTTCGATCACAAGGTTACCGGTATCTGCGGTTCCGGCATTATTGAGGTAATCGCCGAGATGTACCTGGCGGGGATCATAACGCCGGAAGGGATTATTAACGGCGGGCTGGTAGATCGATGTCCCGGGGTTGTACCTGAAGACAGGACCTTTTCTTATGTTCTCCATGACGGTGAAATAGAAGTCCGGGTGACGCAGAACGATGTCCGGCAGATTCAGCTGGCCAAGGCAGCGCTCTATGCTGGAACCAAACTCCTGATGCAGCATCTTGGTGTCTCCCGGGTGGACCGAATTCGATTGGCGGGGGCGTTTGGCAGTCAGATTGATGTCACTCGTGCCATGGCGATTGGCCTGATCCCGGACTGTCAACTGGCTGAGGTTTCATCAGCGGGCAATGCTGCGGGTACCGGTGCAAGAATAGCGTTGTTGAACAGCACTGCGCGTCAGGAAATTGAAAACGTTGTGCGTCAGATAGAGAAAGTTGAAACAGCGACTGAAGCAGAGTTCCAGGAATTCTTCGTCAGTGCCATGTCTTTTCCCCATGGCAGCGATTCGTTTGATGCGCTGTTCAGCCATTTTCGCAAGCCAGAGCCGACCGCCGATGACGTGCCATCAGGCGGTGGTCGACGACGAAATCGTCGACGCGGCCAGGTTGTTGAACCTTCGGGAGGTTAAATGGAAAAAGTATCTTTTCATTCAATGGATCGGGGTACGAAAACCGATTATGAACTGGTCATGGCGAGTGAATCGGACAATCTGTCCTTCCAGGCTGACAGGGTGCTGCAGTGGCTTGAGATGATGGATGTGGAAACTGTCTATGAGGTGACGCGATTGGAGCATGGTCTGCAGAGTGCAACCCGGGCAGAAGCTGATGGGGCCGATGAGGAAACGATCGTTTGTGCTCTGCTCCATGACATCGGTGACATTCTTGCTCCAGCCAACCACTCTCAGGTGGCGGCTGCTCTGCTGCGACCTTATGTCAGCGAAAAAAATGCCTGGGTGATCGAGCATCACGGTCTTTTCCAGGGTTACTATTATTTTCATCATCTCGATAAAGATCGTCATGTGCGGGATCGGTACCGTGAACATCCGCATTACCAGGCATGTGTTGATTTCTGCGAGCGTTGGGATCAGCGCTCATTCGACCCGAATTATCGGAGCCGACCCCTGGAGCACTTTGAGCCGATGGTGCGTCGGCTGTTCGCCCGTGAACCTGCTGAATTTGTCTGAGGGATAGGTTTATGAAGAAGTATTCAGCCTTTGGGCTGTTCTGGCATGGGCTCACTCACCATGAGAAATGGCAGCGGGTCTGGCGTAACCCGAAGCCAAAGGAACACTACGATGTCATCATCATTGGCGGAGGCGGCCATGGACTGGCGACAGCGTACTTTCTGGCCAGCGAATTCGGTGTTCGTAACGTAGCGGTGCTGGAGAAAGGCTATCTGGGCGGAGGTAAGACCGGGCGCAACACGACCATCGTGAGATCCAACTATCTTTGGGATGAGGCGGCTCACCTTTACGAACACTCCATGAAACTCTGGGAAGGTCTTTCCCAGCGGCTTAACTACAACGTCATGTTTTCTCAGCGCGGTGTTCTGAATCTCGGGCATACGTTGCAGGATATGCGTGATATTGAGCGGCGAGTATCCGCAAATCGTTTGAATGGAATTGATGGTGAACTGATCGGCCCGGATGAAATCCGCAAGATCGTGCCCATCCTTAATTTGTCGGATTCTGCCAGGTACCCAGTACTTGGTGCTTCCTGGCAACCGCGGGGCGGTGTAGCCAGACACGATGCCGTAGCCTGGGGCTTTGCCCGTGGGGCCGACTCGCTGGGGGTTGATCTCATCCAGGAGTGCGAGGTCACGGGGTTTGATATCCAGAATAATCAGGTGGTTGGCGTTACAACAGAGCGCTACGGGACTATCCGTGGCAACAAGGTGGGCTGTGTCGCAGCAGGATCGAGCGGTGTGCTCGCTGGCCTGGCTGGGTTTGAATTACCACTTGAATCGCATCCCTTGCAGGCGCTGGTTTCAGAACCGATCAAACCCGTGCTGCACACGGTTGTTATGTCCAACCAGGTGCATGGATATATCAGTCAGTCCGATAAGGGGGATCTGGTCATTGGTGCCGGCATAGACAGTTATACGGGCTATGGTCAGCGTGGCTCGTTCGGCACCATTGAACATACGCTATCGGCGATCATCGAACTGTTTCCGATGTTTTCCCGTGTGCCCATGAATCGTCAGTGGGGAGGTATTGTTGATACCGCACCGGATGCGTGTCCGATCATTGGTGAGAGTCCGGTGAAAAACCTGTTCTTCAATTGCGGCTGGGGCACGGGTGGTTTCAAAGCGATTCCGGGATCGGGGCATGTTTTTGCGGCGTCACTGGCCGGTGATGAGATGCACCCGTTGGCAAAACCCTTTGGCCTTGAACGGTTTTACAGCGGCGCGTTGATCGATGAGCATGGCGCAGCAGGAGTAGCTCACTGATGTTGTCCATCTACTGCCCCTATTGTGAGGAAAGCCGAGAAGAGTCTGAGTTCCATTACGCGGGACAGGCTCATATCGCCAGGCCTGACGAGCCTGATAACACCACGGATGAAACTTGGGGTGAGTATCTTTTCTTCAGGAAAAACCCCAAAGGACTGCACCGGGAAATGTGGGTTCATTCTGCTGGTTGTCGTCAATACTTTAATGTCGTACGCAATACCCTGACCTACGAAATTCTTGAGTGCTACAAGATGGGTTCGGTTATCGAGGACAGTTCCCTATGAATCAACCCAACCGTGTTCAAGGTGGGATTGCCATCGATTACGAGCAAAAGGTGACATTCACATTCAATGGCCGAAGAATCACTGGTTACAAGGGAGACAGCATAGCGTCGGCGCTCCTGGCTGCGGATGTCAGCCTTGTCGGGCGCAGTTACAAGTATGGCAGGCGTCGAGGTATTGTGGCATCTGGTCCTGAAGAGCCCAATGCCATCCTGCAACTGGGCAGTACGGAAGCAACCCAGATTCCCAACGTCAGGGCGACCCAGCAGGAAATATACGAAGGCCTGGTGTGCAGAACAACCAATGGCTGGCCCAGTCTTGATTACGACCTGAAAAGTTTGTTCGGGCGTCTTGCGGGCAGGTTCCTGCCTGCCGGTTTCTACTACAAGACGTTTATGTTTCCAGGATTTTTCTGGGACTTTTATGAAACTGTTATTCGGCGAGCCG
>CAXPUI010000364.1:0-6434 GCA_964220205.1 Candidatus Allofontibacter communis
CTCAAGGCGCCGAGGCGCCTGACAAGTTGATCGGGTTGCTCAATGGCATTGACATGCTTACTGCCCGGTACGAACAGGAGAGCCAGGGTAACGTCCAAAAAGGCCAATTCTGGCTGAGCCGTCCCGATCAATTCCGTTTGGCCGCTTCGGCACCAATCAGTCAGACGATCATTTCAGACGGGGACAGTCTATGGACTCATGACCTGGATCTGGAGCAGGTCATTGTCACCGGACTCAGGGAAACTGCCTCTGACATTCCTCTGCTCCTGTTTGCCGGTCAACCGGAGAAACTCAGGGACACTTATGACGTTGAATGGTTTGCCGACGAGGCGCTGCAGCATTTTGTTCTTACACCGGTAGACCAGTCAGGCGCGATTGGGTCGATGGCTGTCAGTTTTGCCGGAGCGCTGCCGCAACGACTGGTGTTTCAGACAGCCATGCAACAACGCACTGTGGTCAACTTTTATGAAGTGTCCGCGGCACCGATTGACGCGGAGATGTTTACATTTCAGCTGCCTGAAGGGGTTGACGTCATTGATGATCGCGCAGGTGCTCGTTAGCCATGTCACTGTTTGAGGATCAAACGGCTTACCAACCCTTGGCGTCCCGGATGCGACCCCGCTGTCTGGCTCACTATGTCGGTCAGGAGCATCTGCTTACTAGTGGCAAACCGCTGCGGGAGGCGATTGACTCCTCGCAACTGCACTCCATGGTGCTATGGGGCCCTCCTGGCGTAGGTAAGACAACGCTGGCGAAACTGATGGCTGAGGTCTGTGATGTTGAGTTCCAGTCGGTTTCTGCGGTGTTGGCGGGGGTGAAAGATATTCGTGAAGCGATCGCGCTGGCGAGGCAGACGAGACAGGCCTCCGGTCGAATGACGCTATTGTTTGTTGACGAGGTGCACCGATTCAACAAGTCTCAACAGGATGCTTTTCTTCCGCACGTTGAAGACGGGACTATTATTTTTGTTGGCGCAACCACCGAAAACCCGTCTTTTGAACTGAACAATGCGCTGCTCTCGCGTGCCAGGATTTACAGGTTGAAGTCGCTGAATGCTGACCATCTTGTCTCGGTTCTCAATCAGGCCCTGGACAGGGACGAGGAACTTCAGCATAAATCCATCCAGGCACCCCGTGAAATACTCGAGATTATTGCCCGTGCCGCGGATGGTGATGCCAGGCGGGCCTTGAATATTCTCGAAGTGGCTTCGGACATGTGTCAGGAAGCTGAGTTGACAGAAGCCCTGCTAGCCGAATTGTTCGGTGATGAAATGCGGCGTTTTGACAAAGGTGGCGACATTTTCTACGAACAGATCTCAGCCTTGCACAAGGCTGTGCGTGGTTCTGATCCTGACGCCTCCCTCTACTGGTTCGTCAGGATGATAGAAGGGGGGTGTGATCCGCTTTATATTGCCCGTCGTGTGGTAAGGATGGCGAGTGAAGATATCGGCAATGCAGATCCTCGTGCGCTCGAGATTGCGCTCAACGCCTGGGAAGTGCAGGAGCGGCTGGGGAGTCCGGAGGGTGAGTTGGCTATTGCCCAGGCGGTTGCCTACCTGGCCATTGCCGCGAAAAGCAATGCTGTCTATAGCGCTGTCGGTGAAATAACCAGGCGAGTCAATGCGACCGGTAGCCTGGAAGTGCCGATGCATATTCGCAATGCGCCAACAGAGATGATGGAAACAATGGGTTATGGCCAGGATTACCAATATGCACATAATCATCAGGACGCGTTCGTCCCGGGAGAGTCATACCTGCCGGAAGAGTTACACGGGGAGCGTTTCTATTTCCCGGTTGACCGCGGCATGGAGAGCAAGATTGCTGAGAAACTGAATTATCTGCGGCACTTGAATCATACCAGTGAGTTCCAGCGTTACCGGGGCAAGGGGAGCTGATGGCGACGATCCTGGCCATTGCTGTCGGCGGTGTGATCGGCTCAGTTGCGCGCTACGGCATGACGGTTTATGCAGACTACCTGTTCGGGCGAGAGTTTCCCTACGGGATCTTCCTCACTAACATCCTCGGGTCTGTCGTCATCGGCGTCTGCTTCGTATTAATTGTTGAGAGGGCACTGGTCAGCGAGCTGTGGCGATCGATACTGATGGTTGGCTTTCTCGGGGGCTTTACCACCTTCTCAACCTTCTCAATTCAATCACTGGAGTTATTGCAGGCCGGTCGGCTCCTGGATGCTGCAGGTTATATCGTGGGCAGCGTGGTGTTGAGTATCCTTGGATGTTGGATCGGGATCATGGGTACCCGGGCTTTGCATTAACGGATTGCGCCGGCTTCTGTTAAGATTGCGCCCCTTTTCAGCAGGACGGAAGGACCAAGTCAGGCCATGTTGGATCCACGACTCATCAGACAGGAACTTGAGCAAATCGCTCAGCAACTTCGCATCAAAGGCTTTGAGCTGGATGCGGGTTCGATCCAGTCGCTTGAGTCAAGGCGAAGAGATCTCCAGGTAGTGACCGAAGACCTTCAGGCCCAGCGGAATGCCCGGTCCAAGGCTATCGGAAAAGCTAAAGCCGAAGGACAGGACATCGAGCCCTTGTTGGCGGAGGTCTCTGATCTCGGTGATCAGCTCGATGAGAAAAAACGTGAGCTGGATGCTGTGCAAGGGCAGCTCAATGAAATTCTCATGGCCGTGCCCAATGTCCCCGACGAGTCCGTGCCGAATGGTGCGACGGAGGAGGATAATGTTGTCGTCAGAACCTGGGGTGACCCGCCGGAATTTCAATTTTCACCAAAGGATCATGTTGATCTGACCGATGACAGTGGTCTGCTGAGCTTCGATCTGGCCAGCAAGATAACAGGATCAAGGTTTGTCGCCATGCGTGGCGCAGTAGCCAGAATGCACAGAGCCCTGATCCAGTTCATGCTGGATGTGCATACCAGCGAGCACGGTTACGAAGAAGTCTATGTGCCCTATATTGTTAACCGGGACTCACTGACAGGTACCGGACAACTGCCGAAATTTGAAGAAGACTTGTTCAAGCTTGACGACGAGCGGGGATATTATCTTGCGCCGACTGCCGAGGTGCCCGTTACCAACCTGGCAAGGGGCGAAATTCTGCCTGCAGATCAGGTGCCTCAGAAACTCGTCTGTCATACGCCCTGTTTCAGATCCGAAGCGGGCAGCTACGGTAAAGACACAAGAGGCATGATCCGTCAGCATCAGTTTGAGAAGGTCGAGCTGGTCATGATGGTCCGTCCGGAAGACTCCTGGGCCGCTCTTGAAGAACTGACCGGCCACGCGGAGATGATTCTGCAAAAACTTGGTTTGCCCTATCGGGTTGTGACTCTGTGTGGTGGTGATCTTGGCTTTGCAGCCGCCAAAACCTATGACCTGGAAGTCTGGTTGCCGGGACAGGGCAAGTACCGGGAAATCTCTTCATGCAGTAATTTTCTGGACTTTCAGGCGCGGCGTATGCAGGCCCGATGGCGGAACCCGGAAACGGGTAAACCAGAGCTGATTCATACGCTTAATGGCTCGGGACTGGCGATCGGCCGGACCCTGGTCGCGATCCTCGAAAATTACCAACAGGCCGATGGTTCGGTCTTCATCCCACAGGCGTTGCAGCCCTATATGGCAGGCCAGACCGCAATCGCTTTCGGATCTGAATAACTAACGCGCCATGCGATACTTGCCACTCCACGTCGATCTTCAGGGTCGGACCGTGCTGGTGATTGGTGGGGGAGAAATAGCCAGACGCAAAGTCGAGCTGTTGCTTCGAGCCGGAGCGCGCATTCATCTTATCGCTCCAGAGGTTATTCCGGCACTGCGGGAGTCGCTTGAAAACAACGTCATTGATACCTCCGTTTACACAGGACTACCGCCGGGGCTCACGCCAGCGCTGGTCGTCGCAGCAACAGATGACGCCGCTCTGAACGAAGCAGTATCAGTGGATGCTCGCACCGCCAATATCCCGGTCAATGTCGTTGATGCACCGGACTTGAGCACGGTTGTTTTCCCGGCGATCATCGACAGGGACCCCGTTTTGGTCTCTGTCGGTTCATCAGCAACCTCGCCGGTTCTGACGCGTTCTGTTCGTGAACAGATAGAAGCTCTTCTGCCCGACGGATTGTCCAGGCTGGCAACTTACCTGGGTGACCGGCGGCGGCAGTTGAAAGCTGTTCTACCAGACCTGGAACGACGACGACGGCACACCGAGTGGTTTTTGAATTCGCCTGGTAGCAGGGCGGTTGAAACAGGGGACCTCGACCGGGCCGACGAATACCTGCTGCAACCGTCTGCGGAGCTGATTACCGGCGAGGTGTTTCTCGTGGGTGCCGGGCCGGGTGATCCCGACCTGTTGACCCTGAAAGCGCTGCAGCTGATGCAACGAGCGGACGTGGTGCTCTATGACAATCTGGTTTCCCCCAAAGTGCTGGACAGAGTTCGCCGCGATGCGAGCATGGAATTCGTGGGAAAACGCAGCGGCTACCGGTCAACCAGCCAGGAGGATATCAATGAGCTTCTGGTCAGGCTGGCACTCGAAGGCCACAGGGTGTTGCGATTAAAGGGCGGGGACCCTTTCATATTTGGTCGCGGCGGGGAAGAAATCACAGCCCTGGTACAACACGAGATCCCGTTCCAGGTGGTACCCGGTCTTACAGCAGCCTCGGGTTGTGCGGCCTATGCAGGCATTCCGCTGACCCACCGGGAGCTTTCTCAGAGCGTGCGCTTCGTGACTGGCCATCCCAAGAACGGTCAGGTAGACCTCCCTTGGCGCGAGCTGACCCACGACAATGAAACGGTCGTATTCTACATGGGTTTGGGGGGGCTGACGTCAATCTGCTCGCAGATGATTCAACATGGTCGGCGGGCCGAGACGCCGGTGGCCATCATCTCAAAGGGTACGACCCCGGAACAGCAAGTGCTGAAAGGCAGTCTGGAGACAATGCCGGGACTGGTGGCGCGCACCCAGATTCAATCGCCGACGCTGATCATCGTGGGCGACGTTATTAATTTTGCTGACAGTCATTAATCAGACGACAGGCTGATAGCAGACAGGGCGCAGTGAAGGCTCTGAAACTTAATCACAGTTCGTTGGTTTAGGGAGCCCAGCAATCATGGCGATGTAGCGCCTGGGTTTGCCGGTGAACAACTGCATCAGGTAGATGCTGGATGCCTTCTCCTCGCCCAGTAGATCTCTCATCAAGCTGATGAGAATCCGGTTAGCCGGAAATATACCTCGCTCCAGCTGGTAGTTCCGAGCCAGTTCTATCACTTCCCAGTGAGCATCGGTCAGGACAATGTTGGCCTGTCGGGCAATAGCGGTGGCGACTGTTTCGTTCCAGTCATCAAGGGAGCGCAGAAAACCCTCGCTATCAAGGGGCGGCAGTTCACTAGAACCAGGCACAGACCTTCTCCGCCTGGGTGCAAAGCCTGACGAAATCCGGATAGTCAATCAGCCTGATGCTGCCCGGCAGGCGATCGAGTAAACCCCTGGCTTCCACATCCGCCTGGATGGCACAAGCCTTGCTGACTTTGTCCAAGGCCAGGTAGACCCCATCTTCGAGCAGGACAAGTTCATCATCTTGAGTAAACAGTTCATTGCACGAAGGCCAGATATCGGGTTTGTTAATGGTGTGCACGATCATCAGAAGGTCAGCACCTGTTTATGCTCCCTGAGCATCGCCTGTATCTCCGAGGCCGTTACCGCTTCTGGTCCCAACAGCAGATCGCCCGCGGATAACCGGTACTGTTCAAGTGCTGCCTTGCAGCAGTAGATATCAGTTACACCGTAATCGCGCAAAGCCCCGAACGTCCTGGAAAAGTCCTTGATGCCCAATTGCCCGGTTTGCTGATTATTAACAAGCTGCAGCACGCCAGCGCTCCTGAAAAGCACGCTGCACTTTGAGAAAGCTGATCCCATCAGCAGGGCGTCGAGGCCTTCCTGGGCGTTGATACTGCCATGGGGGGCGTGGTTCATGACAAAAAGCAGGCTCATGTCAGTAACCAAACGTCACGACACGATCGGCGTTGATGGTCGCATCGATCAGTTGTCCGAGCCCGGAAATGGTAAAACCTGGTCGGAGATTGGCCGCAGGTTTGTCATGCCTGGCTGCTTCTGTCTCATCGACAACGCCGCGTCGAAGGCAGGAAGCGATGCAGGCAACAAGGTCAAGATCATGTTCCCCGGCGAAATTCTGCCACATCGAGCCGATGTCCGGTTCGTCCTGCGGCGGCGAAATGAGCAGGTTCGCAGCATAGACGCCGTCAGGATAGAAGAAGACGCGCAGTAGCTCATGGCCTTCAGCGATGACAGCCTCGGCGAATCTCAACGCCGAGAGGCAGCCCTCTGAGGAGTAGGGGGCGCCGTAGACTACGATCGCAAACTTCATTGGAGCCACAGCCCGCGGTGAGTAGGTAGCACATGGCCTGGAAGGTCAGCGTTAGCCTTTGTATGGCGCAAGAAACACATAAAGAAA
>CAXPUI010000365.1:0-2464 GCA_964220205.1 Candidatus Allofontibacter communis
CTGGTGAAGGGTAAAGGTTCTCTATTTCCGGATACTCGGCGGAACTGGTGGCGTCATAATGTTCAAATAGTGCGCTGGTATCGTAGCTGGGTTTCAAGGCGTCCTCTATCAGGAATAAACCCAGGTCAAATTCTGTGTCGTTCATGGTGTTCCTCAAATTGTTGTCAGTGTCTGTTGCTTTACGCAACAACCGGTTAAAAGCAAGCATGATGCCAACCCTGTAGAGCCCTTTGTTTTTGGTGACCAGGGAGAATCCAACTGCTGTTTTTGGTCCGATTTGATGCACCTTGCAATCACTTGTGCACGCTTTTGGGGTGATGGATAACATCAAAATCGACGCTTGAAGGGACTTTGTCCTTGGGTGGTATTGGATGGTAACCAGCCTGTGGCAGCCTCGTCGTTGCGCTGTTGACCGTCACGCATTGGAAATGTGATAGTTATTAAACCGATACCTTCAGCGCACAATGATGTTTAACATATGTCTATGGATAGCAATCCCCGGGTAATGCTGTGACCCTGCTTGTCACCTTCTTCCTGATCTCAATCGTATTCTCGTTTCTTTGTTCCTTGTGGGAGGCCGCGTTGCTTTCCGTTACACCGACCTATGCGCAGATTCAGTTGCAGGATGGAAGTCAGCTTGGGCGCAGACTTGCAGCGTTCAAAGAGAACATAGACAGGCCACTCGCCGCGATCTTGACGCTGAACACGATCGCGCACACGGTGGGTGCGATAGGGGTGGGTGTCCAGGCGTCTGTTATCTGGTCCGATGCGAATCCGCTGATTACGGGTCTGCTGGTTCCTGGCGTCATGACCCTGGCTATCCTGCTGCTTTCTGAAATCATTCCGAAGACGTTGGGTGCGACCTACTGGAAAGAACTGGCATCTTTTACGGTTAATGCACTCATTCTCATCACGTTTGTGCTGGCCCCATTGGTCTGGGTTTGCCAGTTGCTGACTCGACTCCTGAAGCGCAGCACAGAGGGCAGCATATTTTCACGGTCAGATTTCCTCGCCATGGCGGAAATTGGTGTCAAGGAGGGTGTTTTCGAAAGGAGCGAGTCCACCATCATCTCCAATCTGATCAAGTTTGAATCAGTCTGTGTAGAAGACATCATGACGCCTCGAACCGTCGTCATTGCGGCGCCGGAAAATGAGCCGATCGAGGCGTATCTCAATGATAATCGAGAACTTCGGGTTTCACGGATTCCGATTTTCCAGAACGAAAGCCGGGATGAAATCACGGGTTATGTGTTGCGCAGCGATATGCTGTCGGCGGTGATTGATGGTGACGGCGATAAGTCTATAGGAACCCTGCGTCGGGATATTATGATCGTCAAGGAGGCATTCCCGCTGCCGGAGCTGTTCAATCGTCTTGTCGTGCGCAGGGAACACATCGCGGTTGTGGTCGATGAATTCGGCGGATTGTCGGGCATTGTCACGATGGAGGATGCAATCGAAACGCTACTGGGCCTCGAGATTGTTGATGAGTCAGATGACGATGTGGATCTTCGTACGCGTGCCCGACGAGAGTGGGAAAAGCGCGCCAGGGCTCGTGGCATGGTCGAGGAAACATTCGTGCCGCGGGATCAATCGGAAGCAGCCCCTGATGGGGATCCGGCGTCTTAAAAAGGGGTAGCAGCCACAGGTGTTGATGTGGCTGTTAACTGATCTGCACCATCGCCCTGTTGTTGATCAGAGGACAGCAGGTAGTGTCGCCATAGTCCATCCGGAGGCGATGGGCGATGTTAATGATGAATTGGTCGGTGTCCGATGCCGTTTCTATTCATATCGGCAATGGCTTACCCTACTATGTAGTTCTGTAGCACCCGGTGTCCAGATCAGGAGGAGACATGGCGGAAGAATGCCAGCATAAATTCAGATCGAGCAGTGACTCAGCTGAACATCATATCGTGTTCTGTGAACACTGCGGGTTGATACTCTGGGAATCCAGACCTGGTCATGCGGCGAATCCTGAAGAAAAGGCAACCGCACCCGTGGAGTCTGAGAATTCCTGGGCAAACTACCTGGAAGTTGACGAAGAGACAGCAGAGCGTATTGAACGGCAGATTGAGAAACTGGAACTGGAGTTGGCCGACAAGGGTCAGCCCGGTCTCACGGAAGAGGACCGGGTCAGGATCGCCTTCATCGTGGACGCGACCGAGACTGCGAAGCGGAAGGGAAATCGGAGTTAGATCGCCGTTGGCACCTTATCGCAGCCTGCAGCGACGCAGAAGGCCCGCTCCTGACTTATCCTAAAGGCGTGTATGAACTGGTGACCGGACCGGCCAGACAACGAACTCTGCCTCGCTGTTGAAGGATGCTTGAACACCGTGTCTTCTGCCCTGAGAGTTGAAGTTGAAATAACGCTCTGTTAAGTTCGCCCGCTTCTCACGATGTCGGTTGTCATTCACCATGCGATCATTCTGGATCAAAGTTCATTTATACCTTGCCGCTTTCTTTGCGC
>CAXPUI010000366.1:0-3405 GCA_964220205.1 Candidatus Allofontibacter communis
GGGAAGGCTGGGCACCTTGGCTTCGGTATAGGGCAACATTTTTGTATGGGGTACGCGATGGCACGTCAGGAGTCAGCGATAGCCTGTCGACGCCTGATGGAACGAATCAAGAATCCCCGACCCAAACACTCTCATCATCCAGGTATAACTTCTCCGTCAATTGATTCGGGCGGCTTTAGAGCGCCATCGGAGCTTTATTTGGAATTCGATTGTGAAAGTTAGGATAGATCTCGACAAATGCATGATGGCGGGTGAATGTTATTTCAATCATCCAGAAGTATTTAAGCAAGGTCGTGATGCGCTTCCGACGTTGGTAGCCAGTCAGGTTGACGAGGAGATAATGATCAAGCAAGTGCTTGAAGCCATTGAGGTTTGTCCGTCTGGCGCGATAATCGCCGAAGACTAACCGCTAAACGGGGTTTAGCGGTTAGTTGTTATGCGGTGGCTGAAAATTGCTGCCCAGATCAAGTAGAAAGGATAGTCACGCCCGATATGCCAGGTGCTCCATACACATGGGTATAAGCGACTTTCGGATCGTTTGGTACTTGTCGTTTGCCCGCCCCGCCCCGCAATTGCAGGACGTTTTCGTAGACTTGTCTTAGGCCCGAGGCTCCAACGGGTTCGCCATTGGCCAGACAGCCGCCGTCCGTGTTGACAGGTAAACGGCCAGTGATTTCCGTGTCTCCATTGGCGAGCATCTGTTCCTGCTCACCATGTTCACAGAAACCGTTTTCGGCCATGTGCATGACTTCGGCACCGGATTCCGTGTCCTGAAGCTGAGCGACATCGACATCTTCTGGGCCTATACCTGCCATTTCAAATGCCGCGTTGGATGCATCAACGGTGGGTCCATCTGAATAGTCGAGCGCCAGGGATGGTGCCAGGACTTCGAAACTGCCGTATCGTCGTGACTTAACAACCGCGGACTTCAGGAAGATGGGTTTGTCGGTGTACTTGTGAGCCTGGTCAGCGCGAGCCAGTATCAGTGCGACACCACCTTCGCCGGGTGAGCAGAACATGTACTGGGTCAATGGGTATGACAGCATGGCGGACTGCAGTACCTCATCTTCCGTTAAAGCCTGTCTTCGCCAGGCATTTTCATTCATGGATCCATTACGGAACGCCTTGGATGCAACTTTGGCCAACGAAGCCTGAGTAATACCATATTGCTCCATGTAGCGATTGATTTTCATCCCGAAGAACTGGGTGGTCAGGGCCATACCGCTGCCGCCGTACCAATCACGTTCGCCGCTTTTCCCCGACTGGATACGAAAGGCACCACGTTCGTGCTTGTCGAAACCGACGGCAATCCCGAGATCAAAGGCGCCGGATTTGATGGTGTTGTAGGCTGAGATCAGCGCCGAACCACCGGTAGCACAGCCATTGACGACATTGATGAACTGCAGGCCCGTCAGTCCCATCTGGGAGACGATGGTGTCAGCTGCGCCAGCGGCGGTACTACCACCGAAAGCGAACTGCAGATCGCTCCATTCGACCCCGGCATCGGCGCACGCTTTCCGGATCGCAACGGCACCCTGCTCCATGCCGGTGACGCCCTCATGGCGGCCAAATGGGTGCATACCTATGCCTACAATTGCTACGTCGTCACTCATCGCTCCATCTCCACTGTTATTTCTGTGTCTCTTTATGTTCTCTTACACAACTTTATTCGTGCAAAGCCTCTAGTCTTACTCTTACTCTACGGGTGCAAAGGCGAAAGTCACAAGGTCGTTACCTTCCTCGTCCTGGCCGATGACCTCACCGACCAATTCCATTGCCATGCCGGTTTTCAGTGCTGTGGGATCAGCTACGGTCAGCCTGGACTCTACTTTTAGCTCGCCCGGTAACTCAATATAACCGACACCGAATGGCTCAAACTTCTGCGGATCTGTTTCACCAAGGTAGGGGGGTGACTTCGGCGGAAAACCCTGAATCGTCCAGGTCCAAAGCGTACCTTTAGTGCCCAGTTCAACAGGTTCAACATCATCAGAGGTACATTTGGGACAGCCCTTCTGGAACGGGAACACATGATTACCACAGTTTCTGCACCGCATGCCCTTTAGTCGAGGGCCATCATCAGTCAGAGACATGATGTTCTCATTAATTGATACCTGTGCCACCGATAAGCTCCGCCGTCTTTAAAGGTCAGAGAAGGTAGCAGTTTTTGTAGTCCACGCCAACTGTTTGTCGGTGTGCCTGGGGTTCGATCAGTCTTGAGGCCCGTTTGTAACAAACCTGTCTCCAGGCCCCGCTCGTGGCGCCGCTTGTCTGAATTTGGCGTTGAATGTGTCCGAGGAGAGCAGTGCCAACGACGATGCCAAAGTCCATGAGGGCTCCTTATAAGGGCTCTTCATGAGGGCTCTTAGGGAGCCAGGTGTCCGCACATATCTGGATTCACCGCGTAATTGAGATTAGGGTTCTTTGCACGATCAAGCGCCCTGAACTTTCCTCTGGCCTCTTCATTAAAGTCCCCTCGTTCCTGAATGCAGGTTATATTGCCGAAGCCATCATCTATTCTCGTCATGGCAAACCCTCGAGGATCGGTCCGGCGGGTAGTCGACGGAACACTGACCAGGGTCTCGATTGCCGATGGCCGCTCAAGAAGGTGTCCGTACTTGACGCTGCCAGGAGCCATTACTTTCTCTCGTCGACTGGACTCCAGGGCTCGAGAAAACAAAAGACTACCCGAGGTGCCTGGTTTCAGATGTTGTGTCGATGGCTCGGGGGCCGATTTAATGGCTGGGGTGTCGGGGGGAAATCTTGTATCAGGCCCCTCGAGAGGAAGGTTGGCGACAGGTTGCTCGTTTTCCGGTTCGGCGGTCTGAGGGGCTTGGGATGGGTCAGCGAGTTGACGGGTATGTAATCTCAATTCAACGATGATCTTGTCTTTGGCAATGGTGTCGTCCAGGACATCCCACTTTACAGACCCCAAAATGACCAGGTGGCACGCCAGCGCGATCAGCCCGGCGACTAACAGGGAGTTCTTTCTACCAGGAACGGGCTTTTCGATGGTGAGTATAGGCTGCACACCTCATTGGAACTCATTGGTTACTTAAGGTTCACTCGTTAGCCGGTGGCCAGGGGATGGCTGATTGTCAAATACTGGTGTTGTCCTTGCTTGTTTTGATCAAGGTCGAGTCTTCCGGACTCCTGGTTTATCTCAAATGAGTTTCGTTCCACCGTCTCTGCTGCACCTACGATAGCGAAGTATGATAAGTTGCGGCGCTAGTCTTAAACAGGTGGAGACAATGCTCGATATGTTGAAAGGTGCCGGCAGGGCGCTGATGAGTGGATTTCGAACGCTGAATACAGTTGTTTTCGGGACCCTGTCGATCGTCGTTATTGTTGCTGTCATCGCGTCGGTCGCGGGACAAGGAAAACCAGAAGTGCCCGAAGGGGGTGCG
Source organism: Candidatus Allofontibacter communis (assembly GCA_964220205.1). Taxonomy (GTDB): domain Bacteria; phylum Pseudomonadota; class Gammaproteobacteria; order Pseudomonadales; family Azotimanducaceae; genus UBA9659. Next base: position 3,405 of record CAXPUI010000366.1, read on the forward strand.
T
>CAXPUI010000367.1:0-5526 GCA_964220205.1 Candidatus Allofontibacter communis
GACTTGCCGCACCCTGATTCGCCGACTATTGCCAGGGTCTGGCCTCGTTCTACTTCAAAACTGACGCCGCGAACCGCCTTCACAGTACCCCCATAGGTATCGAATTCAACGGCCAGGTCATCTACCTTGAGGATTGGTTCGGTCATTCTCTTGATCGCATCCGTGAGTCCAGGGCCTCAGTCAGTCCATCTCCCAGGAGATTGAAGGCCAGTACGGTGACACTGATGAAAGCAGCGGGGAAGATCAGTTCATGGGGATGACTTAACATGGTCTTGACGCCCTCGTTGCACATCGAGCCCCACGACGGCGTGGGTGGTGCTACGCCCATCCCGATGAACGAAAGGAATGCCTCGGTGAAAATGGCTGCGGGAATGGCGAAGGTGAGTGTGACGAGAATAACGCCCATGGTGTTGGGCAGAATGTGTCTGATGACCAGGTAATGGTCCTTCGCGCCAAGCAGGCGGGCAGCTTCGATATACCCCTGTTCCCTGATCTGGAGTACCTGACCTCGAACGAGTCGTGCAGTAGCCGGCCAGCCCAGCAGCACCAGCGCAATGAGCATCGGCAGGATACCACTCTCCCCAGGGCCGATCCCAAAGGCGATTTTGAAAAGAATCATGAATAGAAGAAAGGGCAGTGCCACCACGAACTCGGCAAATCTCATCAGGACAACATCCAGGTAGCCGCCGAAGTAGCCTGCAAAGCCGCCATAGATGATGCCGACCAGCACGTAAAGGAAGGGTGCGAGGAGGCCAATAAACAGGGAAACACGGGCGCCGTCCATCAGGCGGGCGAGCATGTCTCGACCCAGGTAATCGGTCCCCAGCGGGTGAAATTCGATAGTGATCAGTTCACCCAGCTCAGCGGACGCTGGCCCCGCCAGCAGGTTTCGCGCAACAGCCTCATCGCGAGTCAGCGCAAGCTGAGGCGTGACTTTCAGTGTCGTGTAACTTTCGTACTCATCAAAACCATCGGTGGGTACGATGCTGTAATAATAGTCTCGAGCCTCAAGGCTCAGTCGATCTTCGTAACTGACTTCGTCGCCATAGGTTGATCCTAGTGGCAGGCCGAGGTCCGCGAAATTCTGCGGTAGACGGTTATTGCGATAAACACTGTAGCCTTCGGCACCGTGAGCCTCGTTCCAGGTGAGCCTGACACGCTGAGTCGTGGCTGCTTCATGCAGTTCGAAGGTGGTGGGCGCATCGACCTGATCAGGATAGATGTCAGGAGGCACATAGTCTGGTAGACGAACACCTTGCCAGGGTTCATATCTGGCGACCAGCAACGCCGATTTTGGCAGGGAGGGTGATTGTGATACCTGGTTTAGATCCTGGAGAGCCGGGTCGACCTGCCAGACCAGTGGTCCTGCCAGTGTGAACAGGCTGAGCAGGATGATGATCCACAGTGAAACCAGGGCACGCGTGTTCTGCTTCAGTCGAACCCAGGCATCCTGCCAGTAGGACAGGGACGGCCTGGAAATCTGTTCGATATCGGCGATGGCCTCTACTGACTCGAAATCTCCGGATGAGGGCTGAAACACGCTCACGAGAGGCGTACCCTGGGATCAATGAATCCGTACAGGATGTCGACGATAATCACCATGAGTACCAGGAAGGCGCCATAAAACACGGTGGTACCCATGATGACGGTGTAATCCAGTTGCTGTACGGCCTGGACGAAGTAACGGCCCAAGCCCGGGATAGCGAAAATCAGCTCGACGACAAATCCACCGGTCGTAATGACGGCGATCTGAGGTCCGAGGACGGTGATAACCGGGAGAATGGCATTGCGGAGCTGATGGCGGAAGAAGATACGTGTTGCTGAAAGCCCCTTGGCCCTGGCTGTACGGATATAGTCTTCGTTAACGACCTCAAGCATGGAGGAGCGCATGAGCCTCGTTAAGAAGGCCATGGTGCCGAGGCCCAGAACGAGCGCCGGCATCAGCATATGAGAAAAAGTTCCCCAGCCCGCGACAGGAATGATCGATTCGTCAAACCACCTGTTGAGGTTGACGAGCATTAACTGCCCAAGCGCTGCGAAAACGAAGGAGGGAACTGAAATCCCGAGAATGACCAGGAACATGATGATCACATCGGGCAATCGGTTTCTGTAAATCGCTGTAAGCGCACCCCATAGAATACCGCCGCTCGCCGCGAAAAAAATAGCCAGAATGCCGAGGATCGCCGATACTGGGAAATGGTCGCGGATGATGTCATTTACGCGCCGATTCTGCTGTGTAAAGGAGATGCCGAAATCTCCCTGAAGCATGTTCCCGATAAAGATGAAATATTGCTCCGGCAGGGGTTTATCGAGACCGTACCTGGCTTCGAGATTGGCCCGGATCTCCTCTGTAACGGCTTTATCGTTCATTAACGGGTCGCCAGGCACCGAATGCATGGCGATAAAGGTCGCGGTCGCGATAAACCAGACGGTTATAACGCCGGCGATCAGGCGTTTAACGGTATAGAAGAACATCTGCTCGCAGTAGCCTAGGGCACAACCCTGGCATAGGTGAAGTCAGGATCGGCACCGACGACACGCCTGACCATACCTTTGACCTTTGGGTGCAGGAGGTAAATGACGCCCTGTTCATATTGAGGGAGGACGACTGCGTCGTCGAACAGTATCTGCTGGGCCTGTCCCATGGCATCCATGCGGATTTTGGGATCGGTGTTGTTCATCGCTGTTCTGATGAGTTGATCGTAGTCCGGGTTGTTGTAACGCCCGCGATTGTTCAGGTTCCATGAGGCGAACAGGTCGCCGAAGGTCATGATGTCATCGAAATCCGGCCCCCAGCCGGCGCCGACGATATCAAATTCTCCAGCGGTCATCTTGGCCAGTCGCTGCTTGAATGTCTGAGTATCGATTTTCAGATCGAGCCCCAGTTTGCTCTTGAGTAAGCCCTGTAGATATTCGGCCTGCTTGACGGCCAGCGGACTATCGCCGACCAGCAGGACGAGCGCTGGAATGTTGCCAAGCTCCTCCCGGGCCTTGCTGAGGTATTCGTTGGCTTTCGCGACGTCAGGGGTTGCCAGTGGGGCAGGGTACTCACGTCGAAATTTGTCGTTGACCCCCATCAGCCAGACAGGGAAGAGACTTTCGCCACGGAGATTGCCAGGGGTAGCCAGCACCCGGTTCACCAGTTCATCAGGATCGTAGACATGTTGCAGGGCCCGGCGCAGGTTCAGATTGCTGGTGACCCGTCCGGGTCGGTGATTGTATTCAAGGAAATAAACAGACCCTGTGTTGAATCGACGTATCCTGTAGCTCTGGTTCAGGGCATCCTTGTAAGTGTCGCCGTCGAGACTGGTATAAACAATCTTGTTGTCGATGAACAGGTTCAGGCGTGCCCTCGTATCTGCGGTGATGTAGCTGGCGTTGATGGCGTTCAGTTTGATGCGATCCCGGTCCCAATAGTTAGGGTTCTTCACCATCCGCAGGGAGGCGCTGTGTACCCATTCCGTCATCTTGAAGGGGCCGTTGTAGAGCAGATCCTCAGCATCGGCTGCGTACACTGATTGACGTGATTGCCAGAAGTCCTCTCGTACCGGGAAGTAGGTGGAGAACGCCGTCAATTTGGTGAAATAGGCGGTTGGACGTTCAAACTCCACTTTCAGAGTCAGGTCATCAACAGCGGTGGCGGCGAGCTGGTCGACCGGCAGCTTGCCCTTGTTGATTGCTTCAGCGTTTTTGATGGTATAGAGAATGAACGCATACTCGGAGGCGGTCATGGGGTTGAGTGCGTTCTGCCAGGCAAAGACAAAGTCATGTGCAGTGACAGGTTTACCGTCGCTCCACAAGGCATTGTCGCGCAACTGGAAAGTTATTCCTGAGCTGTCGATTACCCAGCTCTCGGCAACACCGGGGACGATGTTGCCACGGCGATCATAGCGCGTCAGGCCTTCCATGACATGACTCAGCACCATAATGCTCACTTGATCAGTGGCCTTCATGCTATTGAGCTGAGGCGGTTCCTGAGCCAGGGCAATGGTGATGGTCTGCGTTTCTGGATCGACTGCGCCGGTGTCGGTCTGTGCCAGAGCGACACCGGTCGTAAGAATCAGTAATGCGGCAAGGCAGAATTTCATGGGGCCTAAACGGTGGTGCAATCGGTAATTATAGCAGGGCCCGACCGAACAGCTAGAGCGGAGGCTCAGCAATCCTCAACAGTTGCTTGCCGATATTCTTGCCTTCGAACAGTCGCAGGAAGGTCCTTGGTGTGTTTTCTATACCCTCCTGGATGTCTTCAGCGTGCTTGAGTTCGCCAGTGGCTACCCAGCCTGCCAGTTCCTCGATGGCTTCACCTGCCCGGTGGAAGTAGTCGATAAGGATGAAACCCTGCATAGTGCATCGGCGTATCACCAGTTGCATGTAATTCCTTGGGCCTGCAGGCAGTTCGGTCTCGTTGTAGGAGGAAATTCCGCCACAGAGTACGATGCGACCGTTCATGGCCATATTCAGTAGAGCATCATCCAGGATCTGTCCGCCCACGTTGTCAAAGAAAATATTGATGCCATCGGGGCACTCTGCCTGTAAACGCTCATAAACGTTCTCCGACTTGTAGTCGATAGCCGCATCAAAGCCGAGTTCTTCTGTCAGCCAGCGGCACTTCTCGGGACCTCCGGCGATACCGACAACTTTGGCAGCACCCTTGATCCGTGCGATCTGCCCGGCCACTGATCCGGTCGCTCCGGCTGCACCGGACACGACAACCACGTCACCTGATGCGGGGCGACCGATGTCCAGCATGCCGAAATAGGCCGTCAGACCGGTCCCGCCGAGCGCACTCAGCATCAGCTCGGGAGCAACACCCTCGGGCACCTTGTTCAGACTTCGACCCATGGCACCTGGTGAGCCATCATCGATGAAGTACTCCTGCCAGCCCATCATGCCCGTAACAAAATCACCGGGCTGGAATTCCGCGTTATTGGATTCGATGACCTGTCCTACTGTACTGGCTCGCATGACCTCGCCGATTTGTACCGGCGGCACGTAGCTCTTTACGTCATTGAGCCAACCCCTCATGGCCGGCTCGAAGGCCAGGTAAATGTTCCTGACCAGGACGTCGCCGTCACCAATGTCTGGCAGTGCCGCTTCAACGTACTCGAAGTCACTTTCCTGTACCAGGCCGGTCGGGCGGGACTTCAGTCGCCATTGGCCGTTGATTCTGTTAGACATGCATAGTTCTTCTGTTTACGGGCCAACGACTGTAAAACATCCGGGACCGCTGGTACAGGCTTTGCGGCGCTGTCGCTTCATGCTATTGCTGATGAGGATAAAGTGGGGAGGTCGTTAGGATGGGCAGGAACTGCACGGTTGCAGGGTCGATTACCGTTGTGGTGCTCGGGCCCTGATGAGATCAGCTCACTGAGATTCAAAGGCACAACACAAGGTTCTAGAAAAGAAATTGCAAAAGAAATGACAAAAGGGCTGATAGATGGATCAGTAAATCAGCTTGTGATCCGGAGGAGGTTGCCGACGACCCGCTCAAGGTGTGTGAGCGAGTTGCAAACCTCAGCCTGGTGG
>CAXPUI010000368.1:0-3200 GCA_964220205.1 Candidatus Allofontibacter communis
GTGTGCTCTTCCGATCTCCCCGCAGAAGTTTGACCTGCATGTTGAGTGGCAGGTCAGCCACCTCATCAAGAAACAGTGTGCCTCCATTGGCAGCCTGGAACAGACCTTCCTTATCGCTGAGGGCACCGGTGAAACTACCCTTTGTATGGCCGAAGAACTCACTCTCCATTAGTTCGCCTGGAATCGCGCCGCAGTTCACGGGCACAAAAGGCCCTTCGGCATTCGGCCCATTCTCATGAATGGATCGAGCGACCAGCTCCTTGCCGCTGCCTGATTCTCCGCTGACATAAACAGGGGCCTGGCTTCTGGCCAACTTGGCTATCTGATTTCTCAGGGATTGCATTGCCGGTGTATTGCCGAGGAGATTCGACTTCTCAAGTTCTCTATGTTGTTTAATTCGATCCAGGTTCAGCGCTGTATCAACAAGTTTTCGCAGGAGCTGAAGATTGACCGGTTTGGATACGAAATCGAATGCGCCCGCTTTTAATGCCTCGATGGCGGACTCCATGTTCCCATGGGCGGTGATCATTGCGACCGGCAGATCGGGGTGCGTGTGACTGATATGTCTGACGAGTTCAATGCCATTGCCATCAGGCAGACGCATGTCAGTCAGGCAAAAATCGTATTTCGTTTCGCTCAGGAGAACTTTCGCGGATTTGATGTCTGGTGCACTGTCGGTGTTGACATCCATTCTGCCGAGGGTAATTTCAAGGAGTTCCCGGATGTCGGGCTCATCGTCCACGATCAGCGCGGTCTTGCTACTCATCGCTTTGATTCGCATTGAATGAGATTCGGAACGTGCTTCCGCCCGCATCCGATGGTCGGTAGGAGAGTTGTAATCCGTTAATGAGACACAGCTCTCGAGCCAGATAGAGCCCCAGCCCTGTGCCATTCTCCTGGGTGGTGAAGAAGGGTTCAAACAGGTTGTTGATATGGAGAGTTTCGACTCCCTTCCCGTAATCCACAACATCAAGTACAAATGTATCTGTCATGGGTTCTACCTGGCCGGTTATCAGCAGTCGAGCTTCACCGGTTGCCTGTTCACTGAAATAAGCCCCATTTTCGCACAAATTGTTGAGAACCTGAGAAAGGTGGCCAGGATCCACCAGGACAGACCGCTGTGGCTGGTCAATGTCGACGGTGATCTTCAATGAGTCGCTTCGTGTTGCTGTAAAGTCACGAACAAATACCATCAGCCACTCTTCAAGAATCAGGTTGACCTTATCAGGGATCTGGTTCCTGCTGAGTTGCAGTACATTTTCGATGACCTGGTTCATCCGGAGGCTATGGTCCTGAATAATTTCGCAGAGCCGGCGATCATCACTGTTGAGGCCGCCGGATTCCAGCAGGAGCTGCGCGGCGTGGCTTACTGCACCGAGAGGATTACGAATTTCGTGGGCGATGCTTGCGGATAATCTTCCGAGAGAAGCAAGTTTCAGTTGTTGGGCCTGGCGCTGGACCTCGGTGCTGTCCTCGAGGAAAATCAAGGTATCGGATTCGGAAGACGGGCTGTTCAGCTGGGACAGGTTCGCGAGCAACTGGTTGCCGGATTGATTATCCGTGAAGCTTATCTCCTGCGGCAGTGGATCAGTTTTCCAGTCGGCGACGACATCGCGTAGAACCGCAGGGAGTGTGTTCTGTGTGTCACTGGTATTTGTATTCCTAAGGTTGAGCAGTCGCTCCGCCGCGCGATTCATCATTTTTGTTTCATAATTCTCAGTCGTGACGACGACACCAGTGCGCATGCCTTCGATGATGAACTGATTAATCTGTTCCAACGTCAGGACCTGGCTCTGTCGTTTACGCAGCTGGCTGGAAAGAGTCTGGAACAATATGTTCGTGACAAAATAGACAATACCCAGGATCCCGGCCTGGAAGAATCCCTGGATTTCGTTCCGATTCAGAAAGTAAAGGTAGGATTCCCCATAGATCGTGAGGATAAAAGCGATGGCTGGCAGCAGGGTTGAAACACGGCCGTGGATAAGGCCACCAGCGAAGGCAAGCACAAAGAATAGAAAGTTACCGAGCCCCGAACTGACGCCGCCGCTCGCATAGATCATCAGGGTTATTGCAACGATATCGAGAACGATAACGACCAGTGCCGTTCTTGTGCTGGCCAGCAGGTCAGCGCGAACGAACAGCGTAAATACGCCTGTCAGGATATTGACAGCGAGATAAGTGACGATAACGGTGCCAAATAAATCCGGATCCATACCGCCAACAAACTCATTAAGGTTTTGGTCAAGGAACAGGTAGAGAAACAGAAAAGCTAGGCCGACCCGGTAGTAGTTATAGACCCTGAAAACTGTAGCGCGCTGTGATTGTTCTTGTTCTACCAGTAGGGAGTGGTCGAACTGTTGCGCCATTGGGCTGGATCAGCCAATAAGACCAAAGGAGATAATGTTCAACCAGCCACGGTCAGCTTTGCGTATGGACCTGGTTTTGCGAAAGTTGCCATCCTCGTCCAGTGAGTCATGTTCAGGGTAGTTGGTGTTGAGAACACTTAGCGCCTGGTCTGCCAGTTCCTCCATCTCCAGCAGCTTGTAGGCCTCAACCATGATGGCCAGAGCGTCCGGCACGCTGGCCGCTCCCTGGTAGTTTTCAAACACCCAGCGACCGCGGTTTGCGGCAGCAATAAAGGCACCTCGCCGGATATAGTAGCGGGCGACATTGACCTCTGCGGCCGCTAGAAGGTTTCGTAGATATTTCATTCTCTGTTGTGCGTCGGGAGCGTACTCGCTGTTCGGAAACCGGCGTATCAGTTGGGAAAAGTCGTTAAAGGATTGCCTGGCTGCGCCGGGATCCCTGGTTGTCGGATCCATTGGAATAAAACTGGATAGGAAGTTTCTGTCCTGCTCGAAGCTGATCATACCTTTCAGGTAATAGGCATAGTCGAGGTTCGGGTGAGTCGGGTGTAGACGAATGAACCTGTCAGCAGCAGCACGTGCGGCTTCTGGTTGAGCACTTTTGTAGTAAGCAAAGATGATTTCCAATTGGGCTTGTTCAGCGTAGCGGCCAAACGGAAACCTGGAGTCCAGCAGGTGCAGTTTTTGAATGGCGCCCTGGTAGTTGCCAGCGCGCAAGCTGGACTGGGCTGAGCTGTACGCAGCTTGCTCGGTTGCCGCGAGGTCATCTTCAACTTCATCCTTGGAGCAGCCTGCTATCGTCAGGCTCAGGCATAAGATAACCGTGGTCAGAAT
>CAXPUI010000369.1:0-5169 GCA_964220205.1 Candidatus Allofontibacter communis
ACCAGCTGCGCCGATCAGCGGGTTAATCTGCTGGCTGGACAACAGATTCATAAGCTTGGCCATGAGCACACCGGCCGCTGTACCAATGCCGAAGGCAACTATACCAAGGGCAAGGATGCCCAGCGTCTCGGCCACCAGGAACTGGTCCGCCTGCAGTTTTGAGCCCACCGACAGGCCCAGGAATATTGTCACGATATTGATCAGCGCATTCTGCGTTGTGTCACTGAGACGATCGACAACACCACACTCACGCATCAGGTTACCGAAGCAGAACATACCCAGCAGCGGCGCGGCGCTGGGCACCATCAACGCCACAAGAACCAGGAGCATCAGTGGAAAAAATATTTTCTCCCGCTGGGAAACCTCACGAAGCTGCGTCATTTCGATCTGCCGTTCCTCACCGGACGTCAACAACTTCATGATCGGTGGCTGGATTATCGGCACCAGGGCCATGTAGGAGTACGCAGAGACGGCGATGGCACCAAGCAGATGGGGTGCTAACTGACCGGCTACATAAATCGCCGTCGGGCCATCCGCACCTCCGATAATGCCAATGGCTGATGCTTCTGCAATAGAAAAGTCAAAGACCCCCCAGGACGACAGGGCCAGTGCACCCAGCAAGGTCGCGAAGATACCAAATTGAGCCGCAGCACCCAGGAAGAGAGTCTTGGGATTAGCCAACAGGGGACCAAAGTCCGTCATGGCACCGACACCCATGAAAATAACCAGCGGAAATACGCCCGTTGCGATGCCCATATTGTAAAACTGCGCCAACACCCCTTCACCCACGGCAATGTCGACACCCGGGATATTCGCCAGGATACCCCCGAAACCAATGGGTACCAGCAACAGCGGTTCAAATTTGCGGGCAATAGCGAGGTAGAGCAACCCCAGCCCAATGGCAATCATGACTGCCTGATCAGGGGAAAGCTGCGCTATGCCTGTCCCCTGCCAGAGTATGCTTAAGGACTCCACTGCTAAACCAGCGTCACCAGCGCGTCGCCGGCGTTGACCGCATCACCTTCCCGGACATGAATCTCGCTGACTGTACCGGCCTGGCTTGCCCTGATTTCCGTTTCCATTTTCATCGCTTCAAGGACAATAACCACATCCCCTGCTGCGACACTCTGTCCAGGACTGACCGGTACCTGGAAGACATTCCCGGCCAGAGGAGCCGGCAACGCAGTCGCCGTTCCAGACTCAGAGTTCGCTGGTCCTGCCGGTGCGGGGCTGGCGGGTGTTACCGCAGCCACATCACCCCCGTCTGTGACCCGCACAACAAAACGCTCGCCTGCGATATCCACCGTATAAACACCCGAATCCTGCTCCGCCGGTGCCGACCTTGTCGTCGCTACATCGGGCTCGCCATCAGGTACCGGTTCAAAGGCTTCAGGGTTATCGCGATTCGCCAGGAACTTCAGGCCAACCTGAGGAAAGAGGGCATAGGTCAACACATCATCATCGATATGCTCGCCGAACTTCAGGCCTTTCTCTTTTTCCAGGCCAAGCAATTCTTCTTTCAGCCCGTCGAATTCAGGTTCCAGCAGGTCAGCAGGGCGACAGGTAATCACCTCTGTTCCATCCAGCACGCGAGCCTGCAGGGCAGCATCGACCGCTGCCGGTGTGGCGCCGTACTCGCCTTTCAAGACCCCTTCCGTTTCCTTCGCTATGTTCTGGTAGCGTTCGCCCATCAGCACATTAATCACCGCCTGAGTGCCTACTATCTGTGAGGTAGGTGTAACCAGCGGGATAAATCCCAGGTCCTCACGAACCCGCGGGATTTCTTCAAGTACTTCATCCAGTCTGTCCGACGCATTCTGCTCCCGGAGCTGATTTTCCAGATTCGTCAGCATCCCACCGGGCACCTGGGCGACAAGAATCCTTGAATCCGTACCTTTCAAGGAACCCTCGAATTTTGCATATTTCTTCCTGACTTCCCTGAAATAGGCTGCGATCTCTTCCAGCTTGCCAATGTCGAGGCCCGTGTCCCTATCGGTACCTTCCAGGGAAGCGACGATGGTCTCGGTTGGAGAGTGGCCATAGGTCATACTCATGGACGAAATCGCCGTATCAACATTGTCGATCCCCGCCTCGATGGACTTGAGATAGGTCGCTGTTGAAAGACCTGTGGTCGCATGGCACTGCATATGTATCGGAATATCTACCCGTTTCTTCAGACCGCTGACCAGTTCGTAGGCATCGTAAGGCCGGAGCAAACCCGCCATATCCTTGATCGCGATCGAGTCTGCACCCATGTCGGCGATCTGCAGACCCATCTCAAGCCAATTATCAATACTGTGCACCGGGCTGACCGTGTAACTCAGGGTGCCCTGTGCATGTCGACCAGTCTTGCGAACGGCGGCAATGGCGCGCTCCAGATTACGAGGATCGTTCATGGCGTCGAAGATACGGAACACATCAACCCCGTTTTCAGCAGCCCGCTCAACGAACCGGTCGACAATATCATCCGCATAATGTCGATAGCCCAGAATGTTCTGTCCCCGAAACAACATCTGCTGCGGCGTATTCGGCATGGCTTTTTTAAGTTCGCGGATGCGTTCCCAGGGATCTTCTCCCAGGAAACGGATACAGGCATCGAAGGTCGCCCCGCCCCAGCTCTCCAGAGACCAGAAACCTATCGCATCCAGTTTCTCTGCAATGGGCAACATGTCATCCAGGCGCAGCCGGGTAGCGAAAAGTGACTGGTGTGCATCTCTCAGTACAACATCGGTGATGCCGAGAGGATTTTTATTATTCATTCTGACTTCTTATCTTCTCTTCTATACCGCTAAAGCAGCGTTCCCAAATGCCCGAGCTCGGAATGAGGCGGGGCGGCGCATTATACCGAATTCAATCTGTTTAGCATCGCCACTGGCGGACTCCGAAGGGAGTCACTATAATTCGCCCTCGCCGCGCTGGTAGCTCAGCTGGATAGAGCATCTGGCTACGAACCAGAAGGTCGGGGGTTCGACTCCCTCCCAGCGCGCCATATCGCCGGCTACACTCGAGCCGGCATCAATCCCGGAGAGGTGGCCGAGCGGTCGAAGGCGCTCCCCTGCTAAGGGAGTATGGGTTAAAAGCTCATCGAGGGTTCGAATCCCTCCCTCTCCGCCAGTTCCCATTTAAGTAACAAATTCAATCTCTTACCGCGAGTCAAAGTTTCCAGTGACCCTATAGAGACACTTCACTTTTCAGGGGAAACTGCCTGGGCGATCTGGAAAACGTTTCCCTCAGGATCCAAAAAATCAACATAACCTTCCCCAGGAAAGTCCCCTGGGGCACGTTGAACGTCATGCGTTGCAAGTTTGGCTAACGCGATCTCTAGGTCGCTAACATAGAAAAGGTTTTTGACAGGAGAATCCCAACGAATAGTGGGCGCAGGAGGCTCATCGGCATGACTCAGATACTCTGGTGGAATAGCGTGAAGCGCGAACTTTCCATCACCCACGCGGAATTGAATCCATCCGTCCGAATCTTCCCCTTCTATCAAGCTCAAACCGAGAACTCGGGAATAAAAATCACGCATCCCTATGAAGTCCTCCACCCACAGGATAGAGCCTGTACCCACGACTTGCATCGAAATGCCTCCTCTAGCTAGAGTGCGAGCCGAAGGTTTACGCCAGCCCCATCAATTTCGCGGCTTCGTTAAGATGTTCCAGAAAGGGATCCTCATCAGCATCCCGTTGCCAGGTGTATTCTGCCGCATTGGCCGCGGCTACCGCCGCCTCTTCACCGAAAACCTGGCAGATCAGCGCAAGACTCATATCCATACCCGCGGAAACCCCGGATGAAGTGAAAATCGGTCCGTCCGCGACCCAGCGGGCTTTTTCGACCCATGAGACGTCTGCCGACTCTGCTGCCGTCAGCGCGAAGAGTTGCTTGTTGGTGGTGGCTCGTCTACCTGCCAACAAGCCAGCTCTGGCCAGTAACAACGACCCGGTACAGACGGAACAGACATATTTTGCCCTTTCCGCCTGCTGCCCGAGAAAGGCCAGGAACGCATCATTGTCCAGTTGCGGCAGTGTACCGAACCCGCCAGGGACCAGGACCACGTCGAACTGATCTGCTGTATCAAACGTGCAGTCTGCCACCACTTTGGGACCGCTGTTAAGATCCTGAGCAATCGCCGTAGCTACGGGCTCACTTGTCTCGGCGACCGTGAGAATCTGCACCAGATCTGTTCCCAACATCGCGAACATCTCCAGTGGCCCGAACATATCCAGCATCTCAAATCCCGGGTACATCACCGCCCCGATGGTTAATCTGGCATCACTCATCGAATCTCCTTTACTGAGTCTGTTTGACCCTAACTATAGCGAACCCATTCAGACGTTCTTCTTCATGCCTGAATAAGGTCGTTTTTTTACCCAAAACCGCTACTTGAACCAAAATCGAACTATTCTTGGCGTTCCCACGTAAACCCACCAAACTGAGAGTCTTCATTCGACAAAGTGAACAAATGAACTCCCCTCCCCTGGGAGTATTCCATGTCGCGGAGGCATGGGCTTTCCAGGACCCCTGCCCAGGCGGGGGTCCTGGATTTACTCGGTTACATGAGCCTCAAGCTATTCGTCGCGGTTATGCGGCGCCGGGAATAATCGCACCTTTGTGGCTATTCCTGTACTCACCATCCTGGTAGGCGACCTCACCACCAATAACCACGGCGGAAATACCTCGCGCATCCCGCACGTAGCGGAAGCCATCACCGGGGACATCACCCTTGAAATACTCTTCACCCCGATCGATCTCTTCCGCATCGAAAATGGTAACGTCCGCAATGTAACCATCACGCAACGCGCCACGATCCTTCATACCCCAGATGGTCGCGGTGTCCAGGGTGATCTTTTTGACTGCCGTCTCCAGTGTCAACGCACCTGTCTTCCGAACAAAATTGCTGAACAGGTATCCCGTATCTCCATAAGTCGAGAACGACAGGATATGAGCACCACCATCGCTGGCGCCCAGGTGCACGAGTGGATTAGCAAGCAGCTCACCTACTTTGGCATCATCAATGTGCCCCATATTGGCGGCGAGAAAATGGGCTTCCAGTTCCTCTTCCAGTGAGAGGTCAATCATGACATCCAGGCTGGTCGCGCCTCGCATCGCAGCGATCTCAGCCAGCGTCCGACCGACATATTGCTGGTTGGCATCAGTGCTGACCTGCCTCAG
>CAXPUI010000370.1:0-2835 GCA_964220205.1 Candidatus Allofontibacter communis
ACCTCGGGGTTGGAGACGGTTGCATCCACGCGGCTGCGAATAGCCTCCATGGTCTTAAAATCCGCAAGCTGAGCCAGGTCCTGGAGATCCTCAGGAGCGACATCATTCATCTGTGCCATAAGTTCTCGAAGATTTCGGGCCATCCGGGACCAGCCATCGTCCTGGAATTCAGGATGGATCTCGGTGCCCATCATGGCGTCCATGAAACGGCGCTGTCGTTCCAGCTGCCAGCCTGGTTCCAGTTGCTCTGCCCACGCCGGGTCGGTTTCAGAATTATTGCGCAGGTCCACGGACGATGGCGTTCGCTGAATGACATAGAGGTGCTTGGCGCTTTGGCCTAATGCGGGTACACACTGAACGGCCGTTGCACCGGTGCCGATGATCGCAACTCGCTTGTCACGCAAGTGTTCCAGACCGCCCTCAGGACCACCTCCTGTGTACTCGTAATCCCAGCGACAGGTATGAAAGGTATGTCCCTTGAACTCATCGACCCCTGGAATGCCGGGCATCCTTGGTCGGTTCGCGGGGCCGGTGCCGAGACAGACATAACGGGCCTTCATCTCGTCACCGTGGTTCGTTGAAAGGAGCCACTTCGCCTCCTCCTCATCCCAGCGAACCTCGGTCACCCAGGTCTGGAAGACAGCGTCCTTGTAAAGGTCGAAGTGTTTACCGATCCGCTGGGCGTGCTCGAAAATCTCAGGGGCAAATGAGTAGCGGAGCTTGGGGATATAACCGGTTTCTTCCAGCAGCGGCAGATAGATATAGGACTCGATGTCACACTGCGCGCCCGGGTAGCGGTTCCAATACCAGGTGCCGCCGAAATCAGCGCCGCTCTCGACGATGCGAACGTCTTCGACACCTGACTGAATAAGTCTTGCGGCGGTCATCATGCCGACCCAGCCGCCCCCGATGATAATGACTTCCTTTTCGTCACGAATCGCGGGCCGACTGACAGGCTCGCTATAGGGGTCATCCGACAGATGCTGATTGGCGAAAGCAGTGTCGTTGGTAACCGCGACGAACTGGGCTTCGGCGTCTTTTCGGATCCGCTTGTCTCGTTCATGCAGATAACGCGAAGTCAGGGCTTCGGGATCAAAGCCCAGAGCATCGTGTGATAGTTGATCGGTCATTTTGGCCATTGTTATGGGTTCGCTGGGGAGTTATACCTTCGTTGTAATGTGGGTGAGAGGGTTTGTCAAATGAGCGGGTGACTCAGCGCGTCTTTTCATGTCACCGAGATAAGGGGGTATTACAGGACGTCTGATGACGCTTCGAAGTCTATGCCTACCAGGCTATTTCGCGGGGAAAGTAGCGGAGAATCAGGTCCTGGTAAAAGGGTTTCAACGCAGTCACATCGGGTGATCGATCGTGCTTGGTATACAGATCATATCGGTTGAACAGCCGGACCCAATTGAACATGTCGTTGTCATGTTCGTTAAACAGGTAAGCATAGCTGTCACCTGAGTGGCCAGGATAAAAGCTGTGGTAACGAATCATGTAGAGCGCAGGATCAGGCAGGTAATCGCGTGCGACGAGGTACATGTATTCATCGTGACCCCAGGACAGGGTGACCTCATCTAAGCCGCAATGACGGGCGTAGATGCCCAGTTCATCCTGGTACGCAGGGATCTTTGAATCTGGATTGTCATCGAGGAATTCGGGATAAACGATGCTCGGTTGAAATTTGCAGCCCAGTGGAAAAGTGTCTCCCGTCACAGCCCACTGCGGCTCGTTAAACGAACAGAGGATCTTGCCAAGATCATGGATCAGACCCGCCAGGATGAACCAGTCGGGATGACCGTCGGCGCGTATGCCTTCAGCTGTTTGCAGGCAATGTTCGATCTGTGTCAGTGATGTATCCGGATCGCTGTCATCCACCAGTGTGTCGAGGTACTCGCAGGCTTCCCAGAGCCCCATGCGATGGTGATCGAGGGCCGCATATTGCTCACGTTTTTCCTGTGCGAAGGCCAGGGTCTGATAGCGGTGGTTCAGCCGATAGAAATCCCTGACACCGTCTTCTGCGTGGTCAAAGTTGCGGTAGTCGTCCGAATCTTTCATAAACAGTCACGCGGGTTCAATGGTGGTCAAAGTCAGTGAGGTCCGGTTTTGCCATGGCTTCCTTGAATTCACGCCTCGTCCATGGCCAGGTAGCGGGCGTTCCTTCGGCATCCAGGTACCAGCTGCCGCAGCCAGTCGCAAAAATTGTTTTCTTTGCCTGCTTCACCCGCGCTGCTTCGAAGTCCCTGGTCGCCTGCATGGTAGCGCAGAGTTGCTGGTGCGGACCGGATTCCAGAACCTCCAGCAACTGTTCAATGTAGGACCATTGGCACTCTGCGATCTCGATGAGGGAGAAGTTGCCAACAGGCCCATTCGGGCCATTCAACATGAACAGGTTGGGAAACTCGGGTATGGAGACCGACAGGTAGGCAACGGGTTTGTCCCGCCAGAAATCATTCAGAAGGGTCCCGTTACGACCGATTACATTCATGGGCCGCATGAATTCATGGGGTCGGTACCCGGTTGCAAGAACAATGATATCGAATTCTCGAAGTTTGCCGTCTCGGCATCGGATACCCCTGGCTTCGATGCGGTCGACGTTTTCAACAAGCACCTCGACGTTGTCGCGTTGTATAGCCTCAAAAAAATTTGATGAATAGATGAGTCGTTTGCAGGCCGCCCTGTAGTCAGGCCGGATCAGTTCCTTTAAACCATTATCTGCAATGCTGTTTTCCAGAAATTCCTCAACGATTGATTCGATTTCCTGCATGGCGGGAGAGTCGGGGTCGGTAATTGCCGCGGTAAAGCGCTCGATGTTTGACTCCAGGTGTTCATCGT
>CAXPUI010000371.1:0-2848 GCA_964220205.1 Candidatus Allofontibacter communis
TCGAGTCGTGCGGATTATCAAATGATCTGTCGAGAGCGTGAACAGCACTACGCGGAGTTGATTCAGGAAGAATGCGTCCAGCTGGTAGAAGCTGCCGGGCGTGAAGGAGAGGCGAATGCTGTTGCCATTGGCAGGGCGATCTGTGGGTTGATCGATAACGTCTGGCAGGACTTGCTCTTCAAGGGTGTAGCGTTTGATCTCCTTGCTGAGAGAGAACAGTGCTATGCGTTTCTGGCAACTGTGTTCCCCTGGGCCTATGCCAGGTCAGTTTTCTCGGAGCGAAAGGTGCCAGAAGCAACAGCGCAGTTAAGCTACACGCTGCCTGCATGGGTTTATCACAATCAAGCATTTTTCGAGTCGGAGCAGGAGAAGATTTTCCTGTCAGCATGGCAACTGATCTGTCATGAAAGCGACTTGAGTCGCCCTGGCAGCTACGTGACCTACGAACTCTTGCAGCATCGAGCTTTTGTGATTCGCACTGACGCTGATGTCATCAAGGCTTTTCACAACGTGTGTCGGCATCGCGCGCACCTGCTGCTTGAAAAAGACACGGGACAAACTGAGGGCAGCCGGATTGTCTGTCCCTACCATGGGTGGACTTACGACCTGTCGGGTCAGCGCGTAGCCATGGGGCATCCTGCTTCGTTTCCTGAGCATGATGCATCGGAATTTTCACTGCGGCCCATTGATTGTGAAGTATACCGTGGCTTTGTTTTCATCCGTTTCAAGTCAGAAGGATCGAGTGTGGCCGAGCGAATGGCGCCGGTCGATGCGGAATTTCAGTTTTATCAGTCGGAAAGCATGACTCACGATGTGGTGGCGGACGGGATCGGCGAGGTTTGGACGGAATCACTGGATATCGACTGGAAGAATGGCGTCGAAAATTATCTGGAGGATTACCATTTCTTTATGGGGCACCAGGGGTTGTCTGCGCTGATGCGTGAGGATTACGATCGCGAAGCTTTTCCTACAGACCTGTCCCGCTTGAGTCATGTGTTGCGGGATGTACCGCGATCGGGTTGGAGTGCGACGGCCTACAGTCGCCTGCTGCCTGCTCAGGCACATTTACCTGAGACCCTCCAGCGACGCTGGACCTATTACGCTCTCTACCCGAATACCTTTTTCGAGATCTATCCTGAGCATATGGATTTTTTCCAAATCATCCCGGTTGCTTCAGGCAAGTCGATTCTGCGAGGTCGCTCCTATTCTTTACCAGAGCACCGGGAATCGCGGCTGCTGACAGCCGTCAAATACCTGAATAGCCGGATCAATCAACGGGTTCAACGGGAAGACAACCAGCTCACGAAGTCTGTCCAGCAAGGATTGGCCTCCTCGGGCTATGAGCGCGGCATCCTCTCTGACAAATAGAGACTCGTGAAACATTTTGATGACTACATTCGACGGAAAATACCTGAAGCAAATTACCTTAACCCGCCAGCCCAGGGCCGTCATACAGAAGGAGCATAAGAAAAAACGATGAATCTCAGTCTTCCCGCTTGGGTCTATAGCAATGACGAATTCTTTGAGCTGGAGAAAGATGTCGTTTTCCGGTGTGCACCTCAATTGGTTTGCCATGAGAGCGATATTCCTAATCCAGGAGATTACGAGACCTTCACCTTCCTGAACCGTGATGCTTTCGTTATTCGTACCTCAGGTGGTTCGGTTCGGGCTTTCTACAATGTCTGTCGACATCGTGCTCATCGATTGCTGAGCGGAGACAGGGGTAATTGTGGTCACAGGATCGTTTGCCCCTACCATGCCTGGTCCTACTCAAGTGAAGGTGCATTAACCGGGGTTCCCTATATTGAAGAATATGAGGACCTTTCCATGTCGGATTATGGCCTGGTGGAAATCGAGCACGAAATCTATTTCGGCTTCATTTTTATACGGTTCGGGTCAGATGGCCGATCTGTCGCTGACTGGCTGGCGCCTGTCTCGGCTGAGCTTTCTCTCTACCAACTGCCGCAGGTTGTGTCGATAGCAGAGAGAGCCCATCACCAGGTCAGGGCAAATTGGAAAAACGGTGCTGATAACTATATTGATGCGTTGCATGTGCGAGTAGCGCATCCAGGCCTGAATGGTCTGCTCAACAAGAGTTATGGCATTACCGCGGCTTCAGATGAGGTTTTCAGGCTGGAAGGGCAAGTTAAAGATGTCCTCGGCAAGTCTGAACTGGCGAGGCGTTATCATGAGTGCCTCCCCGTTGTACCCCATCTGCCTGAGAGTCACCAGAAAAGCTGGCTGTATTTCCTGATCTGGCCGAACCTGATGTTCAATCTCTATCCCGATCAGGTTGAATTTATGCAGTTCCTGCCGGTTGACGCGAATCACTCCGTAATTCGCTACGGTACTTATGCAGTGCCCGACGATCGACCTGCCATGCAGGAGGCCAGAGAGTTGAATATTGCGCTAAATGTTGAAGTTGGTGACGAAGATATGGCGCTGATCAGCAGCGTACAGCGGGGTATGGAAAACGATTGCTTCGGTCAGGGCCCCCTGGGTCGAAATGAATCTGGATTGCTCGGATTTGCCAGCAAGCTCCGTCAATTGTTACCGGTGAGTACCGAAGCCGAAGCACCTCCAGCGGGCAGGGTGTCTGCCATCAACGATGCCATACTGCATTCGGGCACGATGAGTGGTGATTGTTAGCCAGCAGGCCCTAGATCACTTGCCCCGCGTTCCTGGGTGGCGGATGATCTCCAGGCGAAGACACCCGACCTAGGGGCGTAGTGACCATTCAATCTCCAGTGGTGCCCGGGGTGCTGTGAGAGCGTTCAATACGGCAAACTTGAGTGTGACTTCAGAACGGTCGGCGCCGGGTTTGACCTGCAGGATCGTTCGATCGTTG
>CAXPUI010000372.1:0-3675 GCA_964220205.1 Candidatus Allofontibacter communis
CAAGGTTATTGATGTCAATCTTAAAGGCCCTTTCCGAGCCATGGCCTATGCATGTGAACGTATGGCGGAGTCAGGCGGCGGCAGCATTATCAACATCAGCAGTACAGCCTCGCTGCATCCAACACCGTATGCAGCGGCATAAGGAGCCGCTAAAGCTGGGCTCAACTCGGTGAATCAGTCTCTCGCTCATGCACTGGGTCCGACGGTGAGAGTAAACTGCATTGTCGCTGGTCCCTTTTTAACAGACATCTTGAGAGCCTGGGATCTCGAGGCGTTTGAAGCCAGCCAGGAAGGCAATCGAGCGATCCCTCGCGGCGGCGACCCTGCAGAAATAGTCGGGGCTGCACTCTACTTCGCCAGTCCAACCAGTTCATTTACCACGGGCACCCTGGTCACCGTCGATGGCGGGGGCCGCCGTTAGCCTATGGATTTCAAGGACTTTAACGACATTACCCGCCGTCGATACGAATACGCCCAGGGTATCGATACCCGGGACTTTGCATTGCTCCGATCCATCTTTACCGATGAAATCACCATGGATTTCTTTGACTACAGCGGCCTGCCTGCCATGACGCTAAGCGCAGATGATTGGGTAACAAACGTCAGGGAACTAATGACTGGACTCGATTCGAGCCAGCACGTCATGACAAACCCAATCGTCGATGTTGATGGTGACAATGCAACCTGCCGGATGTACATGAAGGCAGAGCACTTCCTGCAGAATCCCCAGGGTGCGTCTGACTATACGATAGGGGGTTACTACATTGACCAGCTGGTCCGGTTGGATAATCGGTGGACCATACAAGCGGTAACTCTCAAGCTCTTCTGGCAACGCGGCAATCGCAATATCATGAATCTAGCCAGGAAGAAAAATCGCTGAGCGCAACCCCTCACGATAACGCTGTCATCTTCTCATCAAAGTTCATGCACCTAACTGGCGTGTTGCGGCGCTCGCCTGGTTACGGCCCATTCGTCAAGCATATCGTCAGCAACATCCTTGAGTGACTGCAACTGTTCATCGGTACCCTTGTTAGCTGCCAGTTCGAGGCGATGACCGTTGGGGTCAAAAAAATAGATCGAATCAAAAATGCCATGATTAACTGGGCCAAGCACATCCACGCCCTTCTCTTCCAAGCGTTCCTTGTAGGCCATCAGTTCTTCAAGGTCACCCACCTCAAAGGCAATGTGCTGCACCCACTCCGGGGTATTTCGATCTCTATCCATTTCAGGGGAGTTCGGGAGCTCAAAGAATGCCAGAACATTCCCCGAGCCTGCCTCCATGAAGACGTGCATATAAGGATCTGGTTCACCCGTTGACGGTACCGAGTCTTCCGCCATCGCGAGCTTAAATTCCATACCGAGCATGTCTCGATAAAAGTGCACGGTTTCCCGCGCGTCCCGGCAACGGTAAGCGACGTGGTGAATGCGTTTCAGACTCATAACTGTGAGGCCTCATGGCTCCTATCCGATCCTTGCAGCTTACCATCTCGAACATCCGGATACCTGTGTAAAATAACGATATGACAACGTTCATCATTCGCGATGTAACCCTGGCCATTCTGGTGTTGGCGACATTTCTGCTTAGCCCGGCACATCCCATCCTGCAAACAGCTCTGGGCCTGGGCATCGGCCTGATCATCTACCAGTTACACGAGTGGTCACATTACCTGGGTGCTGTTGCAACGAGGGCAAGCCTTACCAGGGCCAAGGCCTGGTACTCACCTTTCCTGTTCAGCTTTGACTCCCAGTTGAACAGTCGGGGACAATTTATCGACATGAGCTGGCCGGGCTTCGCCACGACCTTCACCTGCCTGGCCCTGCTGTATTTCTTCCGACCAGCAGAACTCTGGGCTGATACTGCCTGGCTGGCTGCCCTGGCATTGACCGGTTTTACAGTGGTCGTCGAAGGTCCCCTGTTTCTATGGGCGATTGTCAGGCATGAGGTACCGGCAGTCGAAATACCGGGACTGGGCAACAACCCTGTGGTAAGGACTATTCTGGATAAGCTGACCCAGCGGCATCATTGAGCCAGCGGCCGTAAACTGACCCGTCGGAAAAATACCCGCCCATCATTACTCCGCTGCAAAGCAATAAACCCGGAGCCCTTGTCGGGCGAATCGACATGAGAGACCAGCACATCATTCAGCGTTACCTTGATGGCAAGGGGGGTTACCAGAATATCGTAACGATTCCATCGTCCAACCGTGTCAAGCTTATGCAACGGTGATTGCCGTGTAACAATCGCGCCGGTTCGATATTCCTGCCGGGGGTGGTTGTCCCAAATGTTGATCTCAAAGCAGGTCAGCGGCGAAATGGCCTGGCGGTCCTGGCATTGAATAAACACGCCTGAGTTAGTCTCAGCATCCACTCGGAACTCCACCTGCAACCGATAGCTCTCAAACACCGCCCTGGTCACGAGATAACCATCACCACCGCTGCCGACAATAGCGCCATCACTGACCGTCCAACGCGTGTCCCCAATAGCGTCCCACCCAGCCAAGGACACACCATCAAACAGGTCTTCGGAAAAGGCGACCTGCTGCAAGCAGGCAGTGGTGAACCCAAGGAAGACAATGATCAAGGGCCGGTAGACCCACTGGAGCGGAAAAACCATGCCAGCAGAACGAGCGATGTGTACGCCGCTCTTCTTCATCCAGGCAGCCCAAGCGCCTTGGCAACCAGGTTCAGCTGAACTTCCGTGGTCCCGCCACCAATCGAAAGAGATTTGTCCAGGAAAAACAGCTTGGTCATCTTGAGTTCCTCTTCGGTGAACGATGAGCCGGCCCACGCTAGAGCTCGATTCCCCATCATTCTCACGAGAAGTTCATCACGCCGTTTGTCTTCTTCTGTTGCATAGGCCTTAAAATAAGTCGTGGACACCTTGTCGAGACGTCCTGCACGACCTTCTTCCACAGCCCGCCGTTGCGCCAGGTTCATTGCCTGCCTGTTCATCAGGTGACATGTCATCTCATCCCGCAAGGTCGGGTCAGCCACCCGTCCGTTCTGCCAGGAAAGATAACGTCGGGCCGCGTCCAGCAGACTGTAGGGAGGACTGGGCGCAATTTCCTGCAGGCGCGACATCATAGCCCGCTCATGGACCAAGAGCGCTTTGGCAACAGACCAGCCTTCATTCAGCTGCCCGACGAGATTTTTCTTGGGCACGAGCACGTCATCGAAAAACGTGTCGCTGAAGTGAGAATCCCCACTGATCAGGTCAACGGGCCTGGCAGAAACGCCTGGTGACTGCATATCGATCAGCAGAAAACTGATACCAGCCTGCTTGACGGGATTATCAGGATCGGTCCGAACCAGCACAAAAATCCAGTCCGCCAGGTGACCATCGGTCGTCCAGCACTTCTGGCCATTCACCAGAAAGTGATCCCCCTGATCTTCACAACGACATCTCAGACTGGCGAGGTCCGAGCCCGCACCAGGCTCGCTGTAACCCTGACTCCAGCGCACCTCTCCACGGGCAATTCTCGGCAGATGCAAACGCTTCTGTTCTTCAGTACCGAATTCAAGCAGCGCCGGCCCCAGCATCCATACACCATGGCCAGACAATGGAGCACGACAACCGAGCCGCCGCATAACCTTCTGGAGTATTCGCTGTTCTGTGGCATCAAGACCCGCGCCACCATAGCTCTCCGGCCAATCAGGAACGGTCCAGCCTTTCGC
>CAXPUI010000373.1:0-4091 GCA_964220205.1 Candidatus Allofontibacter communis
TGGTCCAGCAGCCCATTAACCCCGGACGTTTCATACTCGGGACCGAACCTCGACAGATCCGGAAAACCGAGAGCGCCCAGGCGGTAATTGATCGAGACAACGACGATATCACCCTGACAGGCAAAGCTATTTCCGTTGTACCAGGGAATAGCACCCTGACCTGTCCGATAACCACCCCCATGGATCCAGACCATAACGGGGCGCTTAGACGCATCAACTCCCGGCGTGCAGATATTCAGATAAAGGCAGTCCTCGCTCCAGCGAACCGGGGCGCTGTCAGTCATCCCTCCCGATGGCACCTGGGGCGCGGCTGGGCTGAAACGGGTAGCATCCCTGACGTCATCCCAGCTGTCGATCGGCGCCGCACGTTTGAAACGTCGTTCACCAACGGGCGGGGCCGCGTAAGGAATGCCGCAGAACAGCCATGCACCATCTTTGGCCTTGCCCATGACCTGACCCGACCGGGTCGTCACAACAGGATGATTTACTTCAGTCATTGCTATGTCCTCCGGGACAGTAAACGGATTGCCTCAACTGGGCCTTTCATTCGCGATAATCGAGACCCTTTCGCCATAACGACTGTGCGGATAGTAATCCCATACAGCATGGTGTTGTGTACACCGGTTATCCCAGAAGGTCAGCGTATTGACCTGCCAATCAACACGACAGGTCAACTTCGGCGTAGTCGCGATGTGGGCGTAGAGGAATTCCAGCAGTGCCCTGGACTCAAAGGGTTTCAGGCCCTTGATATGGGTCGTGAAACCAGAGTTCACGTAGAGCAGCTTCTTGCCTGTTTCAGGGTGGGTCGCAATAACCGGATGTTCAGTTTTCGGATATCCCCCCTCGGGTGGTGTACTCTTGTAACTGCCCACATAGGGTTTGGCACCGTCGTGCACAGCTACGAGTCCCTCCAGCATGCCTTTCATCGTGTCCGACAGGAGCTCATAAGCCAGGTACATATCGGCGAAAAGCGTATCTCCGCCGACATCAGGTGGTTCTGTGATATAGAGCATCGAACCCATGGGCGGGTATTCATCGCAGGTCACGTCTGTATGCCACCCGTCACCCGCGGTGTAGGCAGAATCAGCTGTCGTCTCCACCTTCAGCAG
Source organism: Candidatus Allofontibacter communis (assembly GCA_964220205.1). GTDB lineage: Bacteria > Pseudomonadota > Gammaproteobacteria > Pseudomonadales > Azotimanducaceae > UBA9659. The sequence continues at coordinate 1,110 of CAXPUI010000373.1, forward strand.
TTCAGGATCGTCGGTAGTTCTGAAGTTCATCGGATGCGTATGCAACCGGCCGAATTTTCGTCCGAAAGACTTGTGTTGTTCACGATTAAGATCCTGGTCCCTGAAGACAAGGACCATCCAATCGAGGAAAGCCTGGTGAATGGCGGACATGGTTTCGTTGTCAAGCGGGCCTGCGAGATCAACGCCACTGATCTCAGCACCGATATGGGGAGTTAGAGGTTTGATATCCATCCCTCTATCGTGACACAGAGCCCCCCAGTAGTCACGGTCGGGGATAGCCTGGGGAGCCGCTCCCGAAGCCAGAAATCAAATGCCGGCAAAGAGTACCGGGTACCAGTGAACTGTGTGAATGCGTTATTCGGATCGGAGTCTTTCTACGGACAGAATAACAACAGGGTCCCTGGGCAAATCACTGTAAGGACCGACGGAATGGGTATCGCTGAATTCGATCTGCTCCACAATCTCCATACCAGCAACAACCTTGCCGAACACCGCATAGCCAAAAGACTTACAAGTCTGTGGCTTGTATCGGCCCTGGGCTCGCAGTTCCTGATACTGGGCTTCAGCCTCACGGGTACAACTGCGCGAGGAATGGTCCAGGAAGCCATTGTTCTTGGTGTTGATGAAGAACTGACGTCCCGCTGAATCAATAGCGTCCATCCTTGCCATCGAGATGGTACCAATGAGATTCTTAAGGCCATTGTCAGCCTCATTCCAAATCGTGCCTTTTTCCTCGGCTGGCGACATGTCACTGTAATAGCCGCCACCCTGAATCATGAAATCGGCAATCACCCGGTGGAATATTGTATTGTCGTAACTATCATCGTCGACGTAACGCAGAAAGTTGGCCACGGTAATGGGCGCGTTTACTTCATCCAGAGAAACGGTGACGTCGCCCATACTTGTCCTGATAACCACCAGCGGTTCAGCGAACGCAGCCGAAGAAATTAACATTACACTGACCAGACTCAGCAGCAGTCTCAACATCATAAGAGTCTCACCCCGTCGTTGTTATCTCGATACCTGAAAAGACAGGCCCATCGCATTCGTGCCTTGTATCCGCACGTCCAAGGACGCCACATACGGTAAAACCAATCCACCGCAGCCCTCAGTCCTGCGATCAGCACAAGCTTATGCCATCCGCGGTGATGACGACAACATCATCGTCGACTGAGGATCATCAGCAACACCGGTGCTACCAGTCGTCATGCTCATTCAAAACGCAGATGGGTCAGGCCATCAGGCAGCTAACAAGCTGGACGCAGGACAGGATGCACTGCATTATGGCCGGTTTGTGGCTGGGAGAAGTCGATGAATAGCTTGGAAAATCAGAACGTCGTCATCATAGGGGGAACCTCAGGCATAGGCCTGGCGGCAGCGATCATGGCATCTACTGCAGGCGCCAGGGTCTGGGCTGCCAGCCGTTCGAAAGACCGAATCAGCCAGTGCCAGGCTGATCACCCGGGTATAACCTTCTGTCAACTGGACACTCATGATGTCGATGGTCTCAAGTCCCTTTTCGAGAGCGTCGGCAGTATAGATCACCTCGTCGGTGCTGCGACCGGGGCTGATCGAACTATCGCCCCTTTCATGGACCAGACCCATGAACAGTTCAGCGAAGCCTTCAACAAATTCTGGGGTTATACCCATGTTGCTCGACAGGGCGTACCCTACCTCACCGAGACAGGCTCTCTGACACTGGTAAGCGGTTCACCCGCCAGAAAGTATGGGCCCAACATGTCGGCTCTTGGCTGTACCGGCGCGGCGGTAGAGAACCTGTCGCGTTTCCTGGCGGCCGAGATAGCCCCCAAACGGGTCAATGTTGTTGCGCCAGGTACTATCGCTACCGGTATGTGGGAGACAATGCCGGAAGAACGACGTAACGCGATGTTCGAGGCTGCAGGCTCGAGAGTGCCTCTGGGCAGGGTCGGTACCTCTGAAGAGGTCGCGGATTCAATCATTCACGTGATGACCAACCCCTACATCACAGGCGCTACGATAGATGTTAACGGCGGGCAGTTTCTGGGTTAACCAAGGTCGTAAACTGACGACTTATACGCTTCCGCATAATCGTCAATACCAGTCACCTGGCGCAGTTCCACCGTAATCTCACTGGTTCTTGCGTCAAGTGGCAGACCCGTCGCGTTGGCAATCTTGGTGATGCCGTGGAACGCACTGGCAATACCAATCGCATCCAGCATCTGCTGCTCACCCAGCACTTCACCGGCACGGCGCCGCATGGCGGCGGCAGCAGCAGGACGGGAATCCACGACAGCTTCAGCGACCATCAACAAAATATCCTCATGCTGCACCCCGACCCTGGATTCGCCCGTAACTCCAGTCAGGTCATAAGCTTCGTTGCTCTGTTCGCCACTCCGACGGAGCAGCATGGTATGGGAGGTCGCTCAGTAAAAGCACTGGTTGAGCGCGGAGACCCTGGCCGCAATCAATTCGACCTGTGAGCGACTGAGGCTTATGTCGTATTCCGTCAGGGAATACTGAGCGCCCATCACCGAGAAAAAGTGTTCTATCGCTGCTGGCACCAATCCCATCGCCCGAAAGATATTGGGCGCGGTAGGCAACTCGACTTCCGTTGGTTGCTGAGGGACATCAAGTAAAGGTACCCAGGCCCCTGCATCGACAACTGCAGCGCTCAGTTCCCGGGTAGGCTCCCCTGCCTGGGCTTCACCGGGTTCCGACAGGGTGCAGCCGAGCGCCTGAGCAAAGCTGTCGACAATCAGCGACGTCGCGACCAAGCCGACGGTTTCAATATATACTTCAGGTTGCAAACCACCGGATATAAGGTCATCAAACCATCGCTGGGTGAGTCGACCGGAATCTGTCGTGATCCGGTGAACGACCTCGAGCAGGTCTGCTGGTAATGTCGTCACAGCGCTATGCTCACCCGCTACGGCGTAGGGACTAAGCGCAGCTTTTCTAGCCAGATCGGAAGAGCACACGTCTGAACTCCAGTCACTCTAT
>CAXPUI010000374.1:0-8272 GCA_964220205.1 Candidatus Allofontibacter communis
AAAACCGGCAATCAATTTGGCGACCGTGGCGGCCTGTTCTATGGCAACCGCTTCTGCCTGTTTTTCCAGTTGCGCCCAGGCCGGTGTCGACATGGCTTTATAAATCGCTGCCGCGTTTTCATCTGTATATCGATCTGGCGAGGCCAAAACGATCTGTGGCAGTGCTTTGTGAATGATTTCTGGCGACAGGCTGTCACCGGCGATGTTCGGACCCAGCACCTGGCCGACACGACTGATTCTGATCATCTCGTACAGGCTGTTGGCGTTCTGTGAATAGTGCGCAGATTTCCCCATACCAGCCAGCTCAGCGAGTCTGAGCACTTCAAGCAGGCCGCCACCACCATATACGTCATGGCCATTAATGCGGGCATGCAGCGGAGTACCCCACTCGGCCTGGTAGCTGTTCAGATCCTGCTTCGAGATTTTGCCATCGTGTTTTTGAACGGCTTTAACAAACTTCTCGGCCCAGGGACCTTTGTACACGTAATCAGCACCTTGCTCTGCGACCTTGCCCAAAAAGGTTGCGACATCCGGCTGTTTGAACGTTGAGCCAACGGCAGGAAACTCACCGTTCTCACCAAGAAATATTGCCCGACCGGAAGGCAGCCTGGTAATCACCTGTTTGCGGGACTCAAGCAACGCCCTGAACCCGGCAGATACCGGAAAACCCTCGCTGGCAAAGTAGATCGCCGGGTCAAACAGGCTGGAGAAAGGCAGTGACCCATAACGATGGTGCGCAGCTTCGACCCCGGCCATAAAACCCGGTGTTAACACTGCTCTGCCAGATGGATTGCCGTATACCGGGATGGTCAGAGGGTCATCTTCACCGAGTCCGGTTGCATAACTTGCATTCAGCGCCTCAACATTTTTGTTGGCCGCGTCAAAGTAGAAAACGGCGAGTTGGCCAGCATAGGAAGTTGCGCCACCACCTTGTAACACGACCTGCGCGAGGGCGACAGTCAGGGCAGCGTCCATTGCAGTACCACCGGCACGTAGCGCCTGAATACCGGCCTGAACTGCCAGAGGGCCGGAAGTTGTTGCCACAACACCCTGTTGCCCTGTTGTGCTGAAGCCAACTGGGGTCGCCCTTAACTTTTCCGCCAGGCCTGGCTCACCCAGCATCTGATCGTGGTAGGCCTGCAGAACACCTTCAGGCCATTTGCCCGGTGAAAGGTCTTGCTTGGCCCATGCCTCACACGCCAAAAGAACCAGGGTGACAACAAGAACGAATCGCATGGTTTCTTCTCCTTTGTATCAGGCTTTCAACACTTTGCTCATAGCATCGCAAGCCTGCTGAAAATAGTCTCTCGCAGATGGCATCAGGTGAGCAAAGGATGTAAACACATGTGGCATACCTTCGCCGACCACAAACTCGATGTCTACACCTGCCTCTCGCAGTCGTTGTGCATAAGCCTGCTGACCATCAAACAGAACATCAATCTCCGCTACCAGAATCATACCCGGCGGCAGGCCCGATAAATCTTCAACATCAATCGGTCTCAGCATGGGATTGACGTTCGCCAATTGAACCAGGGGTTTGAAGTCGTCGTGAAATTCCAGCTCTGTCATGGACTACTTATCTCGAGTGAATTCTGACCAGCAATTCAGCATTACCGCAATATCGTTGCAACGAAGACGCCTCTGAGGTCCCATAACCTCAACATGTTCATTTTTTTCGGACGGAAAAATGTCGAAATCGGACAGATTGAGGCACACCAGCCGCTATCGCGTCATAATCTGTTGGGGGTATGACCTATGACCAAAACACTTTTTTTCCTTCTGGGACTGATATCGGGAGCAGTTATGGCCAGCGAAGAAGATCCGTATTTGTGGCTTGAGGAAGTCGAATCTGAAGAGGCACTTGCCTGGGTCGGGGAGCAGAATAAGCGTTCCCTGGACGAACTGATGTCGCATGAACGTTACGGTGAGATCTACAAGGATACCCTGAGCGACCTCACGCAAACCGATCGACTGCCTGCCGTTCGCCTGATTGGCGGCCAGGTTTATGACCTGCTGCAGGATAAAGACCATGCCCGGGGCCTGTGGCGCCGTTCCCCGCTGAAAGCCTTTGTCGAAGGCAAGCCGACTTGGGAGGATGTTCTTGATATTGACGCCCTGGACGCCAAGGAAAAACGCAGCTGGGTATTCAGGGACCTTCGATGCCTGCCACCTGATGAGAAGCGCTGCCTGCTGAACCTGTCCCCGGGTGGGTCAGATTCATCAGAGTGGCGGGAGTTTGACCTGGAATCAAAGCAGTTTGTCGAGGATGGGTTCAAGCTGCCGGAAGCCAAGTCCTGGGTCAGCTGGAAAGATGAAGACACACTGATGGTTGCCATGGCCATGGGTGGTGATACGGAAACAACATCCGGTTACGGCAGGCAGCTCCGGGTCTGGAAACGTGGCACACCCTTCAGCGACGCTGAAGTCATCTTTGAAGTTCCCGCGGACCACATGACAGCCCAGGCGACGCTGTTTGCCGATGGCAACGCAAACCATGTTGTTATCGGTGATGCGGTGACCATCTTCCAGTCTGACTACTACCTGCTTGGCGACAACAACAAAGTCAGCAGGTTACACCTGCCAGAGGCATTCCAGATGTCAACAATCCACAAGGGCTGGGTCGTTGGTCTGCTGCAAGCTGACTGGAAGGACAGCCCACAGGGATCACTGGTCGGGTTCCGTATCACCGATCTTGATGAACCCCCGGGAGAGGCAACCACCATCTTCCAACCAAACCAGTTACAGGCTGTTCAGTCACTGCTTGGCCTGGGTGTGCTGAAGACCGGTGAAGCTCTCTACTTCAGCATCCTGGATGATGTAGTCGGGCAACTGGTACGTGCTTCCTTTAACGGTGAGGAATGGGTGACGAAGAACGTTGCGCTACCAGGCAATGGAACCACATCAGTTGTTGCCGCGGCAGGTTCAACAGACACGGTCATCGCCACGTACGAGAGCTTTGTGCAACCACCGACACTCTTTGCAACTGAGGGCGGTGAAAAACCACAGCAGGTTGATCAACTGCAGGAGAAGTTCGACAGCAGCGCCTATGTTACCGAACAGTTTTTCGCGACCAGCAAGGATGGCACCCGGGTGCCCTACTTTGTCGTCTCGCCAAAGACCATGAAAAAAGATGGCAAGGCACCGGCGCTGATGGGAGCTTATGGTGGGTTTGGCCTACCCATTACACCGGGTTACATGGGTATGCTTTTCGGTAACGGCGCACCTTTTAAAACCATGCTGGCAGCCGGTGGCAGCTATGTCCTGGCGAATATTCGTGGCGGTGGGGAATACGGCCCCCGCTGGCACCAGGCGGGTTTGTTCAAGAACCGGCAGAATGTTTACGACGACTTTCATGCAGTTGCTGAAGACCTGATTGAAAGAAAGATTACCTCTGCCGAGAAGCTGGGCATTGTGGGTGCCTCCAACAGCGGCCTGCTGATGGGTGTTGCCTTTACGCAGCGTCCTGACCTCTACAGTGCGGTACTGTGTGGTGTGCCACTGCTGGATATGCGTCGTTATCATCTGCTGCTGGCAGGGGCGTCCTGGATGGGTGAGTATGGCAACCCGGATGATCCCGATATGTGGGAAATTATCCGCACCTATTCCCCGTACCACAACCTGCACAAGGACAGGGAATACCCCGATGTCTTCTTCTTCGGCTCCACTAAGGATGACCGGGTACACCCGGGGCATGCCCGGAAAATGGCGGCACGAATGGAAGCGATGAACCATAACTTCCTGTTTTTCGAAAACGTCGAAGGTGGACACGGTGCTGCCGCTGACCTGGTGCAACAGGCAAAACTACAAACCCTGCAGGCGGTCTTCCTGCTTCGAACCCTGGATCTCTAGAGAATTAGCATGAAAAAAAGAACAAATTTGGGGGCCATTGCTGCCTCACTCCTTCTCACTGCATCTATCTCATCTGCTGACTTGACGCCTCGCTACCAGCGGGCAACAGACACCCAAAACTTTGAAAACCTGAAGTGGGTACTAAATGAACAGGTGACCCCGGTCTGGATCGGTGAGTCAGATAGTTTCTGGTACCAGCGCCAGACGGAAGCGGGCCACCGGTACGTACTGGTTGACGCTGCAAACACCTCCAGCGCCGAGGCATTTGACCACGAAGCCCTTGCCGCAGCGCTGAAAGAACAGGCAGAGGTCGAAGCATCACCAGACAGCCTGCATCTCTCCAGTCTCAAGTTTGACCTTGCTGCAGGCGCCATGGAATTTCGCGCGTTTACTAAAATCTGGCGCTTCAATCTGTCAGACAGCTCGCTTGAACAGCTTGAAGTTAACCCGAAGACAGACCCGTCACTGCTTATCTCCCCGGACGGTAAACAGGCCGCCTTCTTCCGTGACCACAATATCTGGGTAAGAAACCTCGAAAGTGGTGAAGAAAAGGCGCTGACAAAAGACGGCGCCGAGTTCTTCTCCTACGGTACCATGCCCAAGGCAACGGCCGCTCCGGCAGTAAAACCGGAAGCGCTCTGGTCACCGGATTCGACAAAACTCTTGACGATTCAAACCGACGACAGGCTGGTACTCGACCTGCCAGTGATGGACTTCGCGCCGGCTGACGGTTCTGTCAGGCCGGTTATCAGGCACTACCGCCAGGCGATCCCCGGTGACGAACACGTGACGCGTTACCGCATGGTGGCGATTGATGTCGCCACCGCCCGTGTGGTCGAAGCCCGGTTCCCCTGGGTTGAAGCAACGCGAATGAATGACACCCCAATCGGTGGTAATCGTGCCTGGTGGGACGACGACTCAAAACGGGCCTGGTTCGTTGATATCGAACGTGGTGAGACAGCAGTTCACCTTGTTGAATTTGACACCAGCACAGGCCAGACACGCAAGGTGATGAGCGAAACAACTGACAGCGGGTACCTTGAACTGGGAAGCAATGTCTATACACGGGCCGCTCTCCACGTCATCCCCGAATACGACGAAATCATCTGGTACTCCGAGCGTAGTGGCTGGGCACATTTTTACCTGTATGACCTCAACACCGGTAAGCTCAAGCGTACCCTGACCAAAGGTGACTGGCTGGTCAGGGATCTTATTGGCTATGACGCCGAATCAAGGAATCTGTTTTTCAGTTATGCCGAGAAAGAGGAAGGCAAGAATCCCTACTACCGCCATATCGCCCGGGTTAACGTGAGAAACGGTCGCACCACCCAGCTCAGTAGCAGCGACGCCGACCATTTTGTCACCAACCCCGGTGATTTCAGCGCCCTGCTCCTGACGATGACACAGGGCCTGGGTCTTGACGAACTTGGCGGGCTCAGCCGGAGCGGGAACTTTTATGTTGAGACAATTCAGCGCGGAGACAGGCCAACACGAACGGTCCTGCGCAACCGGGATGGCGAGGAGATCATGGAGGTTGAACAGGAAGATGTATCCCGCCTGCCAGAAGATTTTGTCTGGCCGGAAGTCGTATTGCTGAAAGCTGCAGATAGTGAGACGACTATTGTGGCCAATGTCTATCGTCCTTCTGACTTTTCGCCGCAAAGAACGTATCCCGTTATCGACCATATTTACGGCGGTCCCCAGGTCTCCAATGTGCCGGAAGCCTTGTTCACCGGTGGTGCTGGTGCAGGACAGACTGCGATAACGCTCGCAGAGCTTGGTTTTATTGTTGTCGTTATCGATGGTCGCGGTACAGCGGAACGAAGCCGCGCTTTCCATGAAGCATCCTACGGCGCTGCAGAAACAGCTAGCAACCTTGAAGATCACATTGCCGCTATTCGACAACTTGCCGAAAAGTATCCATATATGGATCTCAATCGGGTTGGTATCACCGGTTTCTCCGGCGGTGGCTACATGACGGCAAGCGCGATGCTGCGTTTTCCTGACTTCTTCAAAGTCGGTGTATCCGGAGCCGGCAACCATGATCAGCGGCTCTTTTGGCATACCTGGGGGGAGAGATACCAGGGTCTGATGGATGGCGACAACTACCTGCCACAGGCCAACCTGACCTACGCTAAGAACTTCAAGGGCAAGATGCTGTTCATCCACGGACTGCTCGACTATGGCGTGCATCCCGGCGGCCTCTTCCAACTCACCCAGGCGTTAATGAACGCCAACAAACAGTTCGACCTGGTATTGCTACCTCAGGCAGGCCACGAGTTGCCAGGCTACGCCATGGTCAGGATGTGGGACTACTTTGTCCAACATCTTGACGTCGGAGAGCCCCCTGCCGATTTCAGGGCCCAGTCTTCATCCGACTATATGAAGATCAAGATGATGGAGGTGATGGGTCACACGATGGCGTCTATGGGAGCAGCTGAGGCGACCGATGTAACCGAAGAAACTGCATCTGAGGAACAGTAGGGAACAGAATAATGCCTGAATACCGGCCTGAACTGCCAGCAGGCCGGATGTCGTTGCCACAACACCCTTGTTGCCCTGATGTACTGAAGCCAACTGAAGTTGCCCTTAACTTTTCCTCCAGGCCCGGCTCACCCAGGATCTGATCGTGGTAGGCCTGAAGAACGCCTTCCGGCCATTTGCCCGGTGAAAGGTCTCGCTTGGCCAATGCCTCACACGCGAAAAGAACCAGGGTGACAGCAAGAACGAATCGCATGGTTTCTTCTTCTTTGTGTGTGTCAGGCGCTCAACGCTTTGCTCAGGGCATCGCAAGCCTGTTGTAAATAGTCTCACAGGTGACCGACGCTTGTAGCCACATGTGGCATACCTTCGGACCACAAACTAGATGTCTACACCCGCTTCTCGCAGTCTTTGTGCAGGTTTACCGGATCTTCATTACGCGACCGCTCGAAGTAAGGGCGCCAGGTATCCTGTTCGTACAAAACCGGATTGCTGACATCAAATTCTTCAAGAGGAATTTCGTACGCTTGTTCTTCGCTCATTTCCACCTCCAAAACCAGATCTCCGAAGAGACTTCCCAGCCGTCATCATTCCAATCAAAGTGTCTGACGCCAACGGGAAATGGACCACGTTCAAAGGGCTCATAGGGCATTGAGCGCTCCTCTTATCAATTGGCTCTTGCCGCAGCCAGCGCCTGCCCCATCGGCGAGGCACTAAAATCAATCCAGCCGGATTCGATACCGGCAGAGTAACCGCCGTCGACGGGAATATCGACGCCATTCAGGCGAATGCAGCCTGAGCTGATGAGCATATCGATCACCTCAGCGATTTCATCTGCTGTCGAGAATCGCCCAGCCTGGTCAATCATCCAGTTCGAGTGATCCTCACCCATCAGTGCTTCAAACTGTTCGTAAAGCGGAGTGTCGATATTGCCGGGACTGACACAATTGATTTGTTTGTACGCCGCCAGGAAGGTTTGCGCCTCCCGCAGCGTAAATGCTGTTGCCAGTTGCTTGGACAGACCATAAGGGTCCCGCTCAACCCACTCCAGGTTCTGATCACACCAATCAAGGCCTTCTGCCATATTCGCAGATTCAAGCAGCGGTAATAACTTGTCGTATCGGCGCGCCCAGTCCCGACCCGCAATTGAGCTGACACTGACCACGCTGCCATGTTCAATCAGCCGGTCGAACAAACTTCGCGTCAGATGACGCAGACCAAGGAAATTGACGGCAACAACTTTTGTCCCAACTGCGGCTTTGGCGATACCCGCAACATTGACGAGAGCGTCGAGAGTATCCGGCAGCTGAGCAACAGCGGCATCAATTGAAGTCTCGCTGGACATATCACATTCCATGTAAGTCGACCCATCATTCTTTGGTGCAACCACATCAAGGTTGTGAACCTCATGACCTGCCTTGACCAAACGGGCGACCAGAGCCGCGCCAACGCCTGAAGATCCTCCAGTGACAACAACACGCATAACTTAACTCCCACAAAACACAGCGATTAACAGGTAGACACAGCACTCCCACAAAACACAGCGATTAACAGGTAGACACAGCGATTAATACGTAGACGCAGCGATTAATAGGTAGACGCAGCGATTAATAGGTAGACGCAGTGGTTGCAGCATAGCCTCATCGCAGCCCACCCACCGTCGGGCAATCCAGCATCTCACAAGCAGTGCCAATCGATAACATGGGCACAGCAAACTCTCTCAACGGATAGAAGCCTTCCGCCGCTTTCTGAAAACCCAGTAGCTGCGGCACCCTTTCATCCAGAGATATTTCAAGCACATCGCCATCTCGTGGGATTTCACGTAAATCACAATGCCGAGATCCCCTGGGCGGGACAAGCCGTCAGGTGAAGTAATTTAAACCGATCATATTCCAGTAGTAGTAGAACCAAGCTGCAAACAAAGCAGTCAGGGTGACCAGCG
>CAXPUI010000375.1:0-4872 GCA_964220205.1 Candidatus Allofontibacter communis
GGCGCGCCGGTAGTTCACGAGTTATAAAGCACATCCATCAGCGTACCAGGAGTGACAGCCGCAATCCGGGAATCCAGCTCTGAATCGCTGACGTCATGAGACGCCCAGTTCTCTGCATCATTGAGGTTAATGAGATGCTCGACAGGAATGGTCGCGGCCATTGCGCCATAGTCCGTATCGAGGAATTCGCCGATATGGAAAACGGCCTTGCAGCCTGCACGCTGGATGATATCGCTAGCTTCACCGGTCTTGTATCGAGTATTGAGAGGAACCAGGACAGCCCCGGCGAGTTGGCCGGCTAGTGTGGTGATCTGCCATTGGATGCTGTTAGGTGCCCAGATCGCGAATCGATCGCCTGTCGCAAAACCGTTGCCGATGAACCGTTTTGCCATTTCTCGAGCCTGCCGGTACAGCTCTTGGAAAGAGATCGAGGTCTCTCCGTCTATGACAGCCGGCTTGTCCTTCCAGGTGTCAGCAGCGTTCTCCAGGAGCGCGGGTAAGGTCAGGTGGTCCATCAGCGAACACGAATTCTTGGGTCCGGCGCTCCGCGTCGCATGGTTGCCAGAAACTGCTCCAGCTCAGCGGGTGCAGCCACTTCCGGTTCATCCGCATCGGGTGGTGATTGCCAGAAAGCCTCCCAGGAAGGGAAGAGCTCATGAAAGGCACCGTCATACTGGTCTCGGTCTGGCCAGCGCATTTTCTTGTCACCGACGGGCGGCTTGTTCAGGTCGGTGGCGTACCAGTAGCAGGGCAGGCGTCGGCGAAAATACCAGCGGCCGTCGACACGCTCGTAGTTATCCCAGTAGAGCATCTGCATGATCACCCATTCTTCACCGGTTTCGTGTTCGTTTTTGGAGTAGACTACGCCGTGTGCGTGATCGGGATCGTCGAATTCGATGATGTGATTGCCCGTATGGTGGGACGTGCCGGTGAACTGCAAGCGAAGCGTATCATCCAGCCATCGCTTGAGGTGGCGACGGCCAACTTTGTCCCGGCTGACCCGGATGTCATCGGCAAAAAGGTTGACGTGGGCGTCCAGATCTCGCATATCCAGCGAAAGCGAGTATTTCGCGACCAATTGCCGGATTGCGTCGATAGCTTCGAGCCGGTCCAGTCTTTCTTCCAGGTTTTTAGGCAAGTCGGTCATGGCGCGAAGTTAACATATCGGTTAAAAAAAGCATATAAAACTACGCAAATGAACCATACAGGGTGAAATTATTATCTAAATACGCGAAAATATCAGCAATTTACGGGAAAGTGCATGAGTGACAACGACTACATTCCTGATGATCTGGATATGAAGATCATTGCTCTGCTGCAGGAAGACGGGCGCACGCCTACGCAGGATATCGCAAAACGTTTCAACTCAACCTCGTCAACGATACGAAAACGCATTCGGCGGCTCGAAGAGACGGGTACCATGCGTGTTGTTGCAGTCACCGATTTTGCGGCTGCCGGTTATGATCTGCTGCTGGCAATCGGTATAGAAGTGGAAAGCCGGGCTGCAGAGGATGTGGGGAACGATCTGGCCCAGCTGCCGGAGGTGTTTTCCGTCAATCTCACCACGGGTGCCAACGATCTGGAGATCCTGGTCGGGGCCCGGTCTTTTGAAGAACTTTCTTATTTTCTGCACAAGGAAGTCGCCAATATTTCGGGTATTGGCCGAATGTATCCGGGACTCACCATCGATGTTCTGAAGTATCAATCAGAGATAGTGCCCAATTTATGAGTAAGAGCAAGCTCGATGAAGTAGACCGAAAGATTCTCGCCCACCTGGCTCAGGACGGTCGGCGGAGTAACCGGGAGATCGCGCTGGCTCTGGGCCTCGGTGAAGGTACGGTACGTGGCAGAATCAAGCGCATGCAGGAAAACAGCATTATCAAGATACAGGCGTTGACGAGCTTTGCGGGTCCGGAGCCGCCCGTCATGGCTTACATAGGTGTTCGAGCTGACCTCGCCCAGGTAGAAGAAACCGCGAAAGCCATTGCAGAAATGAGCGTCGTCCGGTTTGTGGCGACCATGATGGGCCGATACGACATTCTGGTTATTACCCTGATCAAGGACGGTGGAGAACTCGTCAGGCTCGTTAATGAGGAGATCATGACGCTGCCTGGAGTCAAACATGCCGACACCACCCTGGCGGTTAAAGGTCTCAAGTATGACTATCGGTGGGGCCGGATCGTCGGATTCAATGACAGTGAATGACGATACCCTGGCCATCCGTGCCCACAAGCGTTCTATTGCCAACACCCAGGCTGGTGACAAAGCCGGGTGGCTTGCTCTGTTTGCCGACGATGCCGAGGTCTTTGACCCCGTGGGTCCCTCAAACCATGATCCCGAGGGCAGGGGCTTTATTGGCAAGACGCGCATCGCGGAATTCTGGGACTTGATGATTGCGCCTGCGGACCTGCTCCTGGTTTCTCACAAGAGGATTGCCTGTGGCGAGTACATCTGCGCGGCAAATGTCACGTCTGCCTCAAGAGTAGGGGATCTCAAGGTTGCAACAGAAATGATGGTTATCTACGAGGTTAATGAGGCTGGGCTGATCATCAGCCTGAGAGCGCACTGGGACGTCGATAAGACCGCTGAGCAACTGGTCTGACAGGCAGTTAGTCTGCTGTTCTCCAGAGCTGGGATACGGATAAATGCCCCATTCTCAGCGGGTGCTGCTCGTATAGAGGCGAAAGAGGCATCTTAATTACCTGGCACCCTCAGTTTTGAGCTCCTTGTAACGCACTGGCAGACCAGGGAAAACTCCAAGCACCTCGGAATCTTCAACAACTAACACGCCGTTGACAATGACATAGGGAATTCCTGTGGATGGCAATCCTTGACTGCCCAGAATGTAGGTTGCGTTGTCAGTCACCCTTTGAGGATCGAAAACAGTGATGTCAGCAATCATACCCTCTTGTAAGCGCCCTCTGATCTGCATAGCTTCTATCCCGGCTTGTCCCAGATGTAGTGCTGACCAATAGCTTAACTGGCGGATAGCCTGTACAAGAGGAATATTATTCTCTCGGCCTAATCTCAAGACTCGAGCATGACTACCAGCTGTTCGCGGATGGCCGACAAATTCCTCGTAGGGGGAGTCCCATGCGAGTGGTTTACCTTCAATATCAGTCGTAGGCATGCTGTCACTGCCTATCGTCGCATGCTCTCGTGTTAGCCATTCCTTTAACCAGGGCTTCCGTTGGTGTAAGTAGAGAACAACCATGTAGCCCGGGTCTTCGGCTCTTTTCAACTCATAGGTTTCCTGCGTAAAGAACTTACCGGTTGCCGGATCTAGCATGGAGTCTTCATAGCTCAATCCCCATTCGTTGAGCAGGATTTCGGGGCGTAGAAACTCGGAACCAATTGGGCCAGAACCTGCAATATAGGGATAGTATTCTGACCAAACATTGAATCCATTAGCCCTGGCACCAGCGAGTTTTTCCTCATTCTCTTGCCAGCCTCGATTGTTATCGTGTACAGCCATAAAAGGCGCATTGAGGGCTAGTGCATTGCCCAAAGCCTCGATGAATCCAAGTGTCCCTTCATAGGGAGGAAGATTGTTACCTAAGAATCTGACATGGCTGTAGGTGCCACGACCGTACGAAGCAGTAAGCTTCTGCATCTCCCACATTTCTCGGGTTGTCACGCCAGCGATCATGTAGCCTATCGTAGATCCAAGCCCAAGTCCGCCGTATCTTAGTTCAAGCTCAAGCCGTTTCAGAATTTCATCCAATTGAGCATCAGTCGGAACACTGTTGGCAAAATGCGCTACGCCATCTCTGGTTTCCGCTTCGGCCCGCGTCGGTCCGATCTGTTGGGCATCCAGCGATTGGTTTAGTTCAAGCCCGTCGAGCACCGCCATGCGAATGTACTCGTGTGAGACACTTACACCGTAGTTAGTTTGCCAGCGCCCTTCACGTTCTATGTACCACTGGTCGAGGTTCAGTCCACCCACTTCCAGATCAAGAGTTGTTGTCACGCCATCCCTGAGCATCAGCTTGCTGCCAAATTGAGTCTGACCGTGAACATGTGTATCGATGAATCCTGGAGAGACGACCAGGTCCGTGGCATCAATGATGCGCTTGCCCTTGAGAGGTTGCCCGCTGATTTTCTTTATACGGTTCCCTAGAACGCCAACATGACGGACAGCATCTAAACCTGTTTCCGGATCTATAGCGCGACCACTTGCGATGACGAGGTCGTAGGTCTCGTCGCTGCTTACATCCTGGGTCAGCAGTAGCGCAATGAGCAGGCTTGTTTTCAGTATTGTTCTCACGGACTGACCTCGTTGCTTTAGAAGACAGCGTAGCAAGACTGTTCCTAGAACACATGATCATAAGAGGAAATCCATTGGTCGATTGACCTGCTATATGCCTTGTTTGCCCGGCCAAGGTTGGCGGCTTGGTGCTACCATTAGCGGGAACCTTGGAAGGAGTCGGGCGTGCATGTCGTAGTCATCGGCGCTGGAATAATGGGAGTTTCTACAGCTCATTTCCTGCAGACGCACAGTATCGACGTTACCGTCGTGGAGAGAGAATCTGCACCAGCAGAAGGTGCCAGCTACGGTAATGGTGGTTACCTACAATCAAGCGTGCCGGACCCCTGGAACGCACCGGGTGCGTTCAGTATGTTCGTCAATGCCTGGAGCAATTATCTAACAGGCAGAGGCGATCGATCAGCGTTCTCGGTGGTTACGATGGCGATACCTGGTCTCCTCAGCTGGGGGCT
Organism: Candidatus Allofontibacter communis; assembly: GCA_964220205.1. Lineage (GTDB taxonomy): Bacteria > Pseudomonadota > Gammaproteobacteria > Pseudomonadales > Azotimanducaceae > UBA9659. The sequence goes on from CAXPUI010000375.1 coordinate 4,720, forward strand.
TGAGTTTCTATCAAACTCAGATGAAAAAACATTCTTGAATAGTCTGGCGATCAACCGTGATCTTGCTCAATACACGAAAGAGGTTCTTGGGGCTCTCAGTGATTAAAGCAGATAAAACGTGGCAGGGAGACGATAGCAGAATTGCCGTACTTC
>CAXPUI010000376.1:0-7278 GCA_964220205.1 Candidatus Allofontibacter communis
CGAGATATTGTTGTCCCAGGTCGGCCAAGCCGTTGTCCACATACCGGTGTATCGCTTCAGGATAGTGTTCCTGCCCGTGACTGTCTTCATTCATGCGTCGGATGAGGCGAGCCATATCGGGCAATTCGAAAGTACCTTCAACCATGCTATGGCTGGCGAGTATCTGCTCGATCAAGGTAGATCCTGACCGTGGCAGGCCAACAATGAAAATCGGGGAAGGGTCAGGATTGCCGCGGCCAGTGTTAGCAGCAAAAAATTCCTGATCAAACGTTTCGATAATCCGGTCATGAATAACTTCTGTCTGGACCGGGTCATATTGCTCCGACTGGCGGCGCAGGGTATTACCTTTGGCGTAACGATCAAAAGCCGCTTTGTAGTCGCCGCTGTCCTCTTTGGCTTTGCCCAGTGCGAAGTTGAAGTTGACCCTGGTTTCGTCCAGCAGCTGCTCGTCATCGACGTGCTTCTCCATCTGGGCAATTTCCTCAGGTGAGAAGCGAAAGGTTTTCAGGTTGGCGAGACTCCAATAGGCTTCGCCGAAAGCCGGATTGCTCTTTATGCAGGCGCGATAGCTGTCGATGGCTTCCTGTTGGAGACCAATTGTTTTCTGTGCATGCCCGCGTGAAGCCAGGGAGCCACCGTGGTCCGCTTGCTTCGTCAGCGCGATGTTGAATTTTTCGATGGCTTCTTCATAGCGACTCGCTTTCGAGAGAAGGTTGCCGTACATCATGTGCGGATAAGCCATTTCCGGCTGTAATCTGATGGCTCTTTTTATGGTCGATTCGCAGGCATCAAAATCGTCTGTCTCCATGTGGGCACGCGCCAGATCGCTCCAGGCACCATAATAGTCAGGCGCCATTTCCGTCGCCTGCGTCAGCAGTTTGATGGCCATGCGAATCCGGCCCATTTCGAGAGCGATACTGCCCAGGAGACGAATGGCACTGATGTTGTTGGGATTACGAGAGAGAATCTGTCGATAAATGCCTTCTGCCTGACCAAAGCGGCCGGCGCGCTGGTGCGTTGCCGCAGCCATCAGGGCTTCACGCTCCGGCTCGAGTTCATAGGACTTTGCCATGGTCTTTTCCGCATCATCTTCTCGGCCAACTTTGGACAGCGCGAGGCTGAGGTCGAAAAACGCGACAGCCTGATGCGGGGTGAGCTCGGTTACCCGTTCAAAGTGGGTAATGGCGTCGTTGCCACGACCAACAGCCATCAAGGCATTGCCCATTTCGCGATGCGCTTTCGGAAAAGTCGGAAAATTGCGGATGACCTCCTCGAGTTCGGGCAAAGCCTCAGCCGACCGTCGCTGCCTGACCAGGATGGTGCCGAGCAGGCACTGGAGTTTGCCTTCGGCTGGGAATTCCTTCAAAGCCTCGCGGCAAATTGTCTCTGCAGTGGAGAGGTCGCCATTGTCGAAAAAGCGCAGGGCTCGATCAAACGAACTCTTGCTTTCAGCTACGTCTCTCACGAGCGACACACTTGCGTGGTGTCACCTGTCTCCAGTCGAGCCTCGTTGCCTTTCAGCCACAGGTTGAGACCAGGGCTCTTGTAGTGGCTTCCAGATGCGCTGATCACCTGGTTGAGTTGATGCCGTTCGTCATCCAGTGCCATGGTCAGGACATTGGTGGCTTGAAAGGCAATGGCGAAGGTTGTGCCATCGGCGCAGGTATAGGTTTCGGATGATGTCTGCGAGGAGTGTTGCATCTGTTTATTGAATTTTGCCACCAGTCTGAGCCGGATCGCGCCGGTGCTATCGAGCAACGTCAGCTGATTTGCTGGACTCAGTTCGATCATGGCAGAGGCTGCCAGAGCGTCGACGAAACGACGTTCCAGGTCCATCAGCGCGGGTACGCAGGCCCTGCGGGTTGTAGCCACCTGGCTGATGGTCAGCTGGCGACCCTGGTAGATATGGCTGCCGGTCAATCGATTACATCCGGTGGAACCCGTGAGTCTGCCATCTTCCTGAAAACGCAACGTGACATTGGCATTGTCCGGAAGCCCTCGTTCATCAACATCTTCCACCTGCCACTCCGATGGGACCAGCAGTTCTTGTGGGACTGGCGAGAACTTTTCTTCCTGGACCGTAGAGCAGCCAGAAGCCACCAGGATAAATATAGAGGAGACAACGAGCAGCGGTAAATGAGTGATGGCTTGCTTGAAAATGGAGATGCTCAACGGTTTTGCCGTTGCTGGAGAGGAATTGATTTGTATGGTGCTCACGGTGGTTAAATCATGACAAAATATTCCGGTCAATTGTAAGCCACTACTGTCCCTGCGCCTAAGGGTATGTGACGGGATGTTGCTGGTAGGGTATGTAAAGTCAGAGGCACGTGAATAAGCGGATAACTTGTGATGACGCGGGTAAACGGCTGAGGTGATCTCCGCAACGAGGAGTAATCCTGATAAGACGTTGAGCAATCCGGAAAAAAGGAAAGACATAATGAAGATTATTGATGAAGAGGTAAGGCGGTATGACGCGATGGTCAGCCTCGAGCACGCTGTCACACCGCCCAGTAGTTGGTATACCCACTCGTCGATGGCGGAGTTGGAAAATCGTTCGGTCTTTTCAGGAAACTGGATTCTGGTTGGCCGCTCGGACCAGGTCAGCGAGCCGGGAAGCTATTTTACGGTGGAGGTTGCGGGTGAGCCGATCGTTATCGTCATGTCGGATGAATTGAGAGCCTTCTATAACGTTTGTCGGCATCACGCATCAGTTGTCATGGCTGGGTCTGGCTCTGCCAGCGCCATGCACTGTCCTTATCATGGGTGGACATACAATCTTGATGGTTCATTGCGTTCAACACCTCAGTTTGGTGGTGCGCAGGCTTTTGATCCTGCGGACCACGGGCTCAAGCCGGTGCGGTTGGAAGTTGCCTGTGGTTTTGTCTTTATCTGCCTGAGCGAGACTGCGGCAGATCTGTCAGAGTACCTGGGGCCTGTCGCCGAGGAACTGGATGCTTGCGGGATGTCCAACCTCGAGTTCTATCGTCGCGTAGTTTACGACTTGGACTGCAACTGGAAGGTCTTTGTGGATAACTATCTTGATGGAGGCTATCACGTCCCTATATTGCACAAAGGACTTAACAGCGCCATTGATTACAGGGGTTACCAGTTGCGAATGGGAGATCAACATGTCACGCAGTACTGCGAGATGAGTAATGACAACGCATCAGAGAAGACGAGACAGGGTTCCATGGCGAACTATATTTGGCTTTATCCCAATGTCATGTTCAATTTCTACGACGATATTCTGGATACCAACCTGGTCCTGCCGATCAGCGAAAACCGCTGCCAGGTCATTTTTGACTTCTTTTTTGCCCGGGATCGATTTGATGACGATTTCAAGGATGAAAGCATCAGTGTGTCTGATGCAATCCAGGCTGAAGATGAGATGATCTGTCTGTCGGTACAAAAAGGCCTTCACTCGAGGGCTTATGATGTGGGTCGGCTCAGTCCTGAGAAGGAAGCCGGTGAACACCTGTTTCATCGCCTGCTGCACCGTGACTTCATGGCTCAATTATCGGGCGAGTGAACTCAATCGCTAATGATGACCTCAGTGGGAAGGACGTTGCGGTCATTGGATAATCTGAGTACCGTGCACCAAATACACGAGCTTCGGTAACTTAAGGCAAACCATGGATATCGACGTTCCTCTTAAAGAACTGGGTAAAGTCGACATTTCTGCGCTGCAGGCTGCAATCGATGGCCTTCAACAGAGTGACTGGCAGTCAAACAAACTGCGGCAAAGTGAATACGAGGTACACAGGCAGACTGAGTCCGTTGTTCTGGTCTTCACTGACGGCTCGGGCTGGCCGAACATTGAGGTGTCGAAGGAAGCAGGCTGGGAACTGCTGGCAGAAGCCGCTGTCCCCCTGATGCATCAGATTATCGGTGATCACTATGTGCCGGGTGGTACGATTATCCGGGCAATGTGTGCCAAACTCTTGTCAGGCAAGGTGATCAAACCACATGTAGACCAGCATCCGTCGTTTCATGCAGGTCACAGGATTCATGTACCCATCACCACGAATCCACGAGTCCGTTTCATGATTGATGGAAGGCCCTATCAGCTGCAGGTAGGTGAGGCCTATGAAATCAATAATCAGAAAACCCACAGCGTGATGAATAAAGGGCAGGATGGCCGAATCACGTTCATTTTCGACTATGTCCCACCTGCGCAGGGCCGAGAATAAATCCATTCGCCGCCATTGTTTGAACGTCTGCTGTGCAGTATGCCAGGGTTCTCGATAGGCTCGTCGAAATCAGGTGGTACGGGCATCCGGGGGAACGGACTGGGTGTTCCTGGCAGACTGATAGCGGAGTATCAGGGCGGCGGTCACTACACCCACTGCGACGACAGCGATAAGGATCGTTGCCAGCGCATTGAGTTCAGGTGTCACGCCGAGTCGCACTTTTGAAAAGATGACCATCGGTAGCGTGCTGGCTCCGGGGCCTGAGACAAAACTGGCGATGACCAGGTCATCCATGGACAGTGTGAAAGCCAGTAACCAGCCTGAGAGCATGGCGGGTGCGATCAACGGGAGTGTGATGTCGATGGCAGCGCGGTAAGGTGGTGCACCCAGGTCCATGGCAGCCTCTTCCAGGCTCCGGTCCATTGTAGTCAATCTCGATTGAACGACGATAGCGACATACGCCATAGAGAACGTAATGTGAGCAATGGTAATTGTCAGGCTCCCCCGTGAGGGAGGCCAGCCAATCAGCTGTTCGCTGCTGACAAATATCAACAGGAGAGAAAGCCCTGTGATGACTTCAGGCATGACCAGAGGAGCGGCGATAAGGCCTGTGAAAAGCAGCCTGCCCCTGAATTTGCCCATGTTTGTCAGGGCAAAGCCTGCCCATGTACCGAGCAGAGTTGCAATCGACGCGCTGATAAAGGCGATACGCAGGCTAAGCAGGGTAGCGTCGATAATCTGCTCGTTATTGAAGAGTTCGACGTACCACCGGAAGGAAAACCCGTTCCAGACACTCACGATCTGCGAATCGTTGAAAGAATGAATGATCACCATGAAGATAGGGATATAGAGAAAGGCATAGCCGAACAGCAGGCACGAAATCAGGAAGATTGAACGACGATTCATTGCTTGGGCCGCCACAAGCTGGTGAGCCGTTCGATCTTGAAACCATGAGTGCCATAACCTGTCGGATGGGTCACGTTTCTTCTCCCCGATACTTCTGGAAGATCATGATGGGTATGACCAGGATCAGAAGCAGGATCGTTGCTACCGCAGAGGCCAGAGGCCAGTCACGATTCTGGAAAAACTCGTCATAAACTGTGCGGCCAATCATCAGCGAATCAAGTCCTCCCAACAATGTTGGAATGACAAACTCGCCTAATGCAGGAATGAATACCAGCAGGCTGCCGGCAATGATGCCGGGAACTGACAAAGGCAGGGTGATGTCAATGAAGGCCCGCCATGGACGGCTGCCAAGATCAGCTGCCGCCTCATTAAAGGTCATGTCCAGACGCTCGAGATTTGCGTACAACGGCAGGATCATGAAAGGCAGGTACGTGTACACTATACCAATATAGACGGCCAGATCCGTATACAGCAGCTTCAGTGGCTGGTCTATCAGGCCCGCATTGATCAGCAGGCTGTTGATCACACCATGGGTCGACAGCATGCCCATCCATGCATACACCCTGAGCAGAAACGACGTCCAGAACGGCAGAATGACCAGTAGTAGAAGTAGCCCTTTCACGTTCTCATTGGCTCGTGCTATGCCGTAAGCCATGGGGTAACCGATCAGCAAACAGATCAGGGTCGAAATCGAGGCGACCTTGACTGAATTCAGGTAACTGACCCAATACAGGTCGTCTTCAAAAAGGAATCGATAGTTATCAAACGTCGCCAGAATTGACAGCGCCGCGTCGTCGGTCCATTCCCAGAGGGGGGTAAAGGGTGGCTGACCGATAATCGGGTCTGCCAGACTGATCTTGAAGACAAACAAAATGGGCGCGAGGAAAAAAAGTGACAGCCACAGGTACGGTGCACCAATGACAAGCCACCGCCAGAGACGTTCGATGGAGTAACGTGACTCTCCGTTCATTGGTCGAGAATGATGCAGGCGGCAGGAGACCAGGCAACGTAGACATCGTCCTCCCAGTCGTGAGCCTTCTTGTTTGCCCTGGCATGATTCTGGGCGCTGACCTGCAGGATCGCGCCAGAGTCTGTTTTTATCCTGTAGATGGAATAGTTGCCATAGTAGGCGAGGTCCCAGACCTGACCCTTGATGCAGTTTTCGAGTTGCGGTTTATCTGGTGAGATATGAATTTTTTCGGGTCTGATGCCTACCCACAGTTTTCTTCCAGGAGCTAAATCGCTGCTGCCGGTCCCTGGCACCTGATCTGCAATGATGTCTGCATTGAGAGCGTCGCAGCTGAGAGCCATGGCTTTATCGGTGACGCCTGAGACTTTGGCCTCAAACATGTTGATCGTACCAAAGAAGTCCGCGACGAAACGGTTCCTGGGATACTCATAGATTTCGGTGGGAGTGCCGATCTGCAGGAACTCGCCTTGATCCATGACAGCGATGCGATTAGCCAGGGTCATGGCTTCTTCCTGGTCATGAGTTACGACGATGAAGGTGATGCCCAGTTCGTCCTGGATGTTCATGAGTTCAAACTGGGTTTGTTCCCGGAGTTTTTTGTCCAGTGCCGCCAGCGGCTCGTCCAGGAGCAATACCTTTGGACTTTTGACAAGGGCCCGGGCCAGAGCCACCCGTTGTAGCTGACCGCCTGACAGCTGACCGGGTTTGCGTCGCCTGAAGCGGCTCAACTGTACCAGGCCCAGCATCTCAGTCACCCGATCAGAGATTTCAGATTTGCTCAGGCCATCCCTGGCGAGGCCGTAGGCAATATTTTTCTCCACGGTCATGTGCGGAAATACCGCATAGGATTGAAACATCATGTTAACGGGACGCTGATAGGGTGGCAGGTCAGTGATATCCACTCCCTCGATTAGAATGCGACCCTCTGTGGGTGTTTCAAAACCGGCCAGCATGCGCAGCAGGGTTGTCTTGCCACATCCGGAGCCCCCGAGGATGGCAAACAGTTCACCCTGTTCGATATCCAGGTTGATATCGTGGACAACGCGTTGCCCGTCGAATTCCTTTGATAACGATTGCAGGTGGATGAAGGCGTCAGACATGTTTAGTTCTACAGGCCAGATTTCAGGCGTGTCCAGACCCGGGTCCTGGCGCGTTCCTGTTTAGGCGGGTAAACCTTCCCAGGTGCCAGACGGGAGACGATGGCTGCATCCG
>CAXPUI010000377.1:0-4364 GCA_964220205.1 Candidatus Allofontibacter communis
CATCAATGAAACCATAGACGCCTTCCCTGAGCTTTAGTTGAAATACCGCATCCGTCACATGGTCGATCGACTCGGCACTCAACTAGCGGAGGGTTAACTAAACGGCAATGCAGGTAGCAGCGGTCGATTCCGAATCTACAGAACCCTCGGCAACACGCCGATCTTGGCCTTCCAGCTGGCATCGCGAGAGCCGCACTACACCGCCTATGAAAACTTCGATAAGGTTGAGGCTCTGGACAAGTTCGCCGCTGCGCGGGGAGAGATTATTATTCGGCTGGCGATGAGCTGAACTCGCTGAGGTAGACAAGATTCCCCGATAAGGAAAACAGTATGTTTGCAGACAAATCAAAGATTCCGGTGCCGAAGGCTACACCGGAAACCCAACATTTCTGGGATGGTGCGAAGGCAGGTGACCTCAAGTTGCAGCAGTGCGATGACTGCGGCCACGTGTATTTTCCACCTCGGCCGTTCTGTCCGTCGTGTTCATCACGGGCGGTTTCAGTCTTCACAGCGTCGGGTAAAGCAACCCTGCACAGTTATGTGATAAACCAGCGCCCGCATCCGGCCTTTGAAGGTCCTTATTCTATTGCGGTTGTTGAACTGGAAGAAGGGCCTCGCATGTTGACCAACATCATTAATGTCGATCAAACGCCTGAGGCATTGCAGCTTGATATGCCACTGGAGGTTGTTTTTGAACCGCTCGATGATGAGATTTCATTGCCTTACTTCCAGCCGGAAGGAGGTCAGTCATGAAGCCAGGCAGCATCGCCATTGTTGGCGCAGCCGAGACCACTGAGCTTGGCCGCATACCGCACATGAGCCAGATCCAGCTGCATGCCGATGCAGCATTGAATGCCTGCGCTGACGCTGGCATCTCTATCAGGGACATAGACGGCATCGCAACAGCAGGTGAATCGCCGACTAACGTTGCGCACTATCTTGGCATTCAACCCACCTGGGCAGACGGTACTTCTGTTGGGGGATGCTCATTCATGCTGCACGTACGCCACGCAGCTGCGGCCATCAATGAAGGCTTGTGTAACAGTGTCTTGATTACGCATGGAGAAAGTGGCCGCTCCAATGTCGGGCGCAGCGCGTTTCGAGGTGGTGGGGCATCAACGCTGCCGGGTCAGTTTGAAGCACCGTTTTGCGCGATGGGACCTCCTTCGACGTTCACCATTCCTTTCCTGCGTTATATGAAAGACACCGGTACGACTCATGAACAACTGGCAGCTGTTGCAGTTGTCCAGCGTGAATGGGCGTCAAAGAACCCTCGAGCCACATTTCAGGACCCGATCACGGTAGAAGATGTGATGGAGGCGAGGATGATTGCCTATCCGTTTACTCTGCTTGAGTGTTGCCTGGTGACCGATGGCGGCGGCGCACTTATCCTGACTGCCGCCGATCGAGCAGCTGATTTTGGCACGCCCCCGGTTTACATCATTGGCAGCGGTGAAAGTGTCGAGACACCAATGATCAGTCAGATGGATGACCTGACGAGCTCCCGTGCATTCAGGATGTCCGGTGAAAAAGCGTTCGCCGAGGCAGGTATTCATCACAACGATGTTGATCACCTGATGATTTACGATGCATTCGCTCACCTGCCTTTCTATGGTCTCGAAGACCTGGGTTTCTGTAAGCGGGGTGAGGCCGGTGCGTTCATTGAGGACGGCAATACCCGGCCTGGCGGCAAGCTTCCACTCAACACCAATGGCGGTGGTCTTTCGTACATGCACTCCGGGATGTACGGCATGTATGCATTACAGGAAAGTGTCAGGCAGGTTCGTGGTGTGGCACCAGCACAGGTTGATGACGTGGAGATAGCAGTTTGTCATGGTGTCGGTGGCATGTTCGCTGCAGGTGGAACAATCATCATGAGTAACGCGCGTCCCTGAGCTGCACGGGTTGTCGCGACCCGTATGGTGGGATACTCAGCCGCTCAATCGGTAACTCGCTGTACCGCAGGGTAGGGCCTGCTTTTTTTGTTATGCTGTCACGTAGCTGACAAGTCGATTCCTGATTATTCTGATTTACTGGTGCTAAAGGAGCCGGGTATGAGTGAGTTCGAAGGCAAAGTTGTCGTAATTACGGGTGCTGGAAACGGTCTGGGTCGTGCCCATGCGCTGGAATTTGCCCGTCGCGGTGCAAGAGTGGTGGTCAATGACCTGGGTGGCAACGTTGCAGGCGGGGGTGATGGTGATGCTGCCGACCAGGTGGTTAAAGCCATCAGGGATGGCGGTGGTAAGGCGGTTGCCAACAAGGCATCGGTGGCGGACAGGCAGGGCGCAAAGAGCATCATTGATGATGCCCTCAATCATTTTGGTGGTGTGGATATCCTGGTAAACAACGCAGGCATCCTGAGGGATAAATCGTTCAAGAACATGACGCTCGACGACTGGGACATCGTCATGAATGTTCATATGAATGGCACCGCATATGTGACCCATGCTGCCTGGCCAATCATGTATGAGAACAACTATGGACGGATTGTCTGCACGTCCTCCGGTTCCGGCATCTGGGGTAACTTCGGGCAGGCGAACTATGGCGCCGCCAAGACCGCGATGATCGGTTTCATGAATGTACTGGCCCTGGAAGGGGCTTCCCACAATATACGCGTCAACTGCCTTGCGCCTGCGGCCGCTACCAGGATGACTGCAACAGTTCCTGGCAGACCACCGATTGATGTCGACAACCCGCCCGCGGAAAGAGCACCGGGTCTTGTTACACCGGCGGTGCTGTATATGTGTTCTGAGAATGCGCCATCAGGCAAGATCTACCAGGCGCTGAACGGCAGGTTTTCCATGGCAGCCATGTATTCGAATCCATCCGTGGACCTGGGGGCAGATGCAAGCTTCGAGTCCTTCGTGGAGAATCTCGACCGGATTTCTGATATGTCAGCTGCAGAGGACGGTGTCGCGAAACGTGCGAGGGCAAGGGCCAAGCAACGTTGATGATGGCTTCGAAGATGTCCTGGCCATTCCGCTAGACTACGGTCGGTAACTCACTGAACCACAGGGTAGCGGCTTGTTTTATTTGTCTTGCTGTCACGTAGCTGACAAGCCGACTCCTGATTCTTCTGATTTACTGGTCCAAACCTGATCCAGCGTTTTTGCTGACAGGAAAGTGTGCCTGAAATTTAGACGGGCTTACCTGACAAAAGGACAATCTGAACTATGAGCCAGACTACGCTTTACGGAACACCGGTCTCCCTATACACCGGCAACGTCAGAAGCTGCCTGATAAAAGCAGGAATTGATTACCGCGAAACCACATTTGGCTCGGCACATTGAAGGGCAGGGATGGGGCGAAGGCGCCGCCTCTGCGGTCGCTTACCCGAAGGGACCCGTGGCGTACTTCGGGTGAGTTCGATGGCGTAAGCGTTAGTTGAATAAATTCAAAGGGTGAGAAACGCTATGCCTGAACTCGAAGTTGATTTTTACTTTTCTTTCCGCAGCCCCTGGTCCTACTATGCCGCGGTACAGATGGAGGAATTACAGCGGGAATTCGCCCTGCGTGTGAATCTTCTGGTGGTTAACCCCATCTATGTTCGCTACAACGAGTTTTTCGACAACTCGCACGAAAAATGGCGTACTTACTTCCTGACGGACCTGATGCGTTATTCTGAGTACCGTGGCATACCGATAGGTATGCCACGGCCAGATCCGATCAATCAGGCTTTAGCGGCGGACGATCCCGGGCACCTGGTACATAAGTTAAGCCCGCTGGGGCTCGCAGCGACTGCCGCAGGGCGTGGCATTGAGTTCGCCCGGGAGGTTTCGACCATCGTGTGGGACGGACAGGTCGATGGTTGGGACCAAGGCAATCACCTGAATTTGGCCGCACAGCGCGCCGGGCTTGAGTTGTCAGCACTGCAACAGTGGGTGAGTGATAACGACGATATCTGGCGACAGCAACTGCTCGCCAATGACAGCGCTTTGGAAGAGCATCACTGGGGCGTGCCTACTATGGTGTTCCAGGGAGAACCCTTTTTCGGCCAGGATAAAATAGAGCTCCTGCTGTGGCGCATGCAGCAGAAAGGGCTGGAGAGATTAAGCAAGACTTAATTCTAGGAGAGCGTGCATCTCTTCTTCTACCAAAGATCAGGAAAACTTAGATCCCGGCGCCTTGGCGGAATTTTCGGAATGTCAGTTTCGGTGGTTATTCTTACTAACCGCGTCGCTGAGGGCTATCCCCAGAGTGCTTTTGCCTCTTTAGTGAGTTCCTCGCGAAAATCCGGGTGGGCAATTCGAATAAGTTCTTCTGCCCGCTGCCGGTGATTTTTGTCCATTAGTCGGGCAATGCCGAATTCAGTAATCACTGTATCGGCAAGGTAGCGAGGGATCGTAATCAGGGTTCCAGCCTCG
>CAXPUI010000378.1:0-3157 GCA_964220205.1 Candidatus Allofontibacter communis
ATATAGTTCACGTCCATCTCCATGCGCGCAATATCGGTCCCATATCGATCCTGAATTCCGTGGGTGCGATGCAGTTGAGAGGTGTTGATAAGAATGTCCACGCGGCCACCAATTGCGCTGCCCAGCTCCTGTATATTTCGGGAGTTGGTGACATCGAGCGGCATGAGCGTTACTTCAGGAATCTCAGCCAATTCGGCGAAGCCGTCGGGTTGCTTCCAGGGTTCGGCGTGGCCCACCCAGATCAGGCTGGCTCCTGCTGAGGCAATTTCCCTGACCATTGCCTGGCCGAGTTCTGATTTACCGTCGGTTATCAGTACCTTGCGATACTTCGGGTCGCAGGTCATTTCTCGAAGTTGTCGATCATCGGCCATATTTGGAACCTCTTCTTCAGGGGTGGCAATAAATACACCACGACCGGCCCGATCGAGCCGGCTGTTGATAATGACGCGTGTGGCTGGCTCAAGAACATCGCCGTGCAGGTGGCAGACAATACTTGGGCCAGCATCAAGTTCGATCAGGCCCAGTCGCCATGGCATGCGTTCGCGAAAATACAGGTCGTGACTGTGATGCAGCAGCGTATCGGAAAGCAGGGTGCCGCGCGGGTCAGTTTCCCGCCAGGTCAGTTCCGTGGACAGGCAGCCGCTGCACATTTCTCTGGGGGGATACAGGACTTTTGCGCATCCGTCGCAGTGCTGGAGTTTGAACTTGCCCTGCGCAGCCGCCGCCGTAACGCCAAGACCGATGCGGCTCCGTGTCCAGGGAGGGAGGATAGGTTTCCGGGTACGGAGTATCGGGTTCTTGCGCTTTGGTCTCTCGAGAGGCTGGGTCACGCTGCCTCCAGGATGGCTGCCGCGGTGCATAGGCCGCGATCGTAGTTGATCATGCCGAATCCGCTGACCAGGCCAACGCTCGCATCCGGCACCTGATGTCCCCTTGGCCTGCCGGTTAACTGCCTGATTGCTTCGACGAGACCCAGGTAGCCACCTGCGGCACCTGCCTGGCCGACTGACAGCTGACCGCCGGACGGATTCAGCGGGAAGTCGCCATCCCAGGTAAATTCATGGCCGCGAATGAAGTCAGGGCCTTCGCCTTTCCCGCAGAACCCGAGATCTTCCAGCTGCAGGACATTGATGACCGGATAGTCGTCATAAGTGCACAGAAAATCGATATCCTCAGGTGTTTTTCCCGCTACGTCATAGAGTTCGTCGATGTCGAGAACCCAGCCGCCACGCATCTGGATAGGGTCGTCGGGAAATGCATTGTGCCGTTCTATTGTTGACAGGACGTTAACGTACGGAAGCCCTTTGCGTTCAGCACTTTCCCGACTCATGACCATGAAGCCTTCCCCGCCCGCGCATGGCATCACGCAGTCGAAGAGGTAAAGAGGTTCCGCGATGACCCTGGCATCAAGGTATTCATCGAGGGTAAGCGGCTTTTTGAACAGAGCATTGGGGTTGGCCAGAGCGTTGGTGCGCTGAGCTACGCAGAGTTTGCCGAAATCCTCTCGGGTGGCACCATATTCTCTCATGTAGTAGTTCGTCAGGAAGGCAAAGCTGCCGTTGGGTCCACCTGAGCCATAGGGGTAGACAGCATCCTGGGCATACTGGCTGAAGCTTCCCAGCATCTTGCGGAAAGTGTCTACCTGGTTGGCGTCGGCACTGATACAGGCAACGTACTCGGCATCGCCGCATTGCACGGCTCGAGCCGCTCGTCTCAACGCAGCGACGCCGCATGCTCCTCCCATGGGCAGGTGGTCAAGCCACCGGGGTGTTACCCCGAGGTGTTGGGTCAGCCCGACAGCCGTATCCGGAAGTAACTGAAAACTTGATACGCACAGGCCGTCAACCTCGTTCAGGTCGACACCTGCTGACTCGATAACGCCCCTTAGTGACTTCGCCAGGAACCAGTGCGCGCTACGATTAGAATACCGGACGTACTCGACGGTAACCGGAGAGGTAAGCACGATGTCCTTGTAGGGTTTCTGGCGACGTTTCACTGTCGGACCTTCAATGATCTCAAATCGATGCAGTTTCCGGATGCCAGCAGGCTTCGTGCGAGATCCTTCAGATGGCTTCGCTGGACTTTTTCGGTCGCGGTCAAGGGCAGTGCATCGACCCGGGCAAAATAGCCGGGTGCCTTGTAATAGGCCAGACGTTTCAGGCTGTGTTCAATCAGTTCCCGTGACAGTGGTTCCATGGCGCTATCAGTGACAATGCAGGCAAATACCTCGTCGCCCCTGATTTCATCGGTTACGGCAGTTACGCCGATGGCCTGCACAGCCGGATGTTCCCTGATGACTTCCTCAACCTCGACCGCGGAAATATTCTCGCCGCTGCGCCGGATGACATTCTTTATCCGATCGACGAAATGCATCAGCCCGTCGTCGTCCAGGTAAACCAGGTCCCCGGTGTGAAAGTAATCGTCTGTCCAGGCTGCCCGGGTAGCGTCGGGATCTTTCAGATAACCGGAGAAAAATCCCCGGCGAGGTTGCTCACCTGAGCGACGAACGAGTAATTCACCGGGTTCTCCCTGTGTCACAAGCTCGCCGGTTTCGTCGATCAGGCGATAGTCCATGTGATCAGGGGGGCGGCCAAAGCAGGCAGTGCCGACCTTCCTTGGCTCTTCACTGGCAATAACAGCGACGCTGCAGCCGGTTTCAGTCATGGCCCACGCTTCGATGAGAGAGATGTTGAAGCGCTGTTCGAATGCTGTGTGCAATTCTCCAGAAAGTCCAGCACCAAAGCCAAAGCGGATGTTATGGGCACGATCATGGGGCTCGTCGGGCAAGTTCATCAACATGGCGGGCATCACACCCAGGTAATGCATGATGGTGGCATCACTTTCTTCAATGCTTTGCCACCAGGTGCTCGGGTGAAAGCGGTCCAGGGGAACTATGCAGCTGCCCGTCATCAGCATGCCCATCGTCGAGCTGGCCATGGCGTTCATATGGTACATCGGCAATGGCGTTATCAGTCGATCCTTCCCGGGTTGCAGTTCGCAATAGCCACCGATATTCGCGTACCAGTTGCCAGCCACGATGAAGTAATCATTCGACAGCATGCAGCCCTTGGGTTTCCCGGTCGTCCCCGATGTATAAAGGAGTGCACATTCGGTGGATGAATTGCCCTGGATCTCGAAACCCTGTCCGCTACCCAGG
>CAXPUI010000379.1:0-5764 GCA_964220205.1 Candidatus Allofontibacter communis
ATCAACCGCTGGAAACTGTGCTCATCGATCAAATTGCCGTTTGATTCTTGTAAAAGCTGCTGTCTGTCCGCTTTTTTATTATTAATGACAACGTTGTCATTAATGTTTATAGTTCAAAGAGACAAAGTTGTCAACCGAACTTTCGCGGCCGAGCCCATAGCCACGCTCGAAAAGCGTTGGGTAAGCCTTCGCCCCACTCTGACAATCAGCGGCAGGCCATGCGAGAGGCAATTTACCCGTAAAGGGAACTCGTCCAAACAGCAAATCAGCGACACCACCGCCCTCTGAACCCGGCAGCCAAGCGGCGATAAAACTCTTGGACAGGGCAAGTTCAGGCTCCACTACCAGCGGACGCCCTGAAATCAAAACAACCACAACCGGAATACCTTTCGACGATATCGTTTGTATGCATGCAAGATCCTCGGGGTGAAGTCTTGCCAGTTGCAGGGAGTCACCATAAGCATCGAGCGGCCGCATCCATCCGGTTATCTTCGACTTCGTTTCATCAAGGACGGCTGGACTTGGCCTTATGTCTCCATGACCTTCGGCATAGGCCGTTTCGCCAACGACGACAACCGCCACGTCATGTTTTAGAGGATCGGCGTCAGCACCGTCTAAGCCCTGACTCAACACTGCATTAGGCGACGCCTCTGCAATACCCTGCCATATCGTCGTACCTTCTATCCTTTCCCCGTTCTCCTCGCCTTGCCAGCTGACAGTCCAGCCACCGCACTGTGCGCCCAGATTATTAGCATTCTTGCCAGCAACGATTACCCTGCTGTCGGGGTTCAACGGCAAACAACGGTCATCGTTCTTTAACAGTACCTGAGACTTCTGCACGACAGTACGAGCGACAGCCCGATGCTCCAGTGATCCAAATGTTTCGCCGTTGGCGCCCGGTCGGAGGGAGGGACGAGGCAAGTCAAAGAGGCCGAAGCGCAGCTTCGTGCGCAAGATCCTGGTTACCGCATCGTCAATCCTTGCCAGCGGCACTCTACCTGACTCAACCAGCATCACGAGTCGCTCAATAAATAGTTGCCAGCGCTCCGGAACCATAAACAGATCAATACCTGCACTGACACTCAACTCTATCGCCTTGTCGTAATTCTCATCGAGATAATCAATGCCATCCCAATCTGAGACAACGATGCCCTCAAACCCCACGTCTCCCTTGAGATAATCATTCACCAGTCCACGATGACCGTGACATTTCAGGCCGTTCCAGCTATTGAATGACACCATCACTGATAGAACACCCGATTGCAAGGCAGGCAGATAGGGTGCGATATGCACATCCCGAAGCTGTTCAAATGTCAGCGTTGTCTCGCCCTGGTCAACGCCGTGATCGGTCCCTCCATCACCAACCCAATGCTTAACACAGCCCATCACACCTTCATCCTGGACGCTTTCGACATAAGCTTCGCCAAAAGCTGCAATCAACTCTGGATCATCGCCATAACTTTCGTACGTTCGGCCCCATTGACAGTTCTGCACCACGGCCAGGGTCGGCGCGAAATTCCACTCGAGTCCGCTTGCCAGGATTTCTCTGGCGGTTATCCGAGCTGCCGCTTTAACCAGATCAGCATCTCCCGCTGCGCCAAAGGCTATGTTGTGTGGAAACAGAGTCGCACCCCTCACATTATTGTGACCGTGAACAGCATCAATACCAAAAAGTATAGGAATCCCCGGGCTATCATCCTCTTCAGTCGCGGCTTGCCAAAACTCGTCGTTCATCTTTACCCAGTCTTCTGGCCGATTATCTCCCGGGTGAGAACCGCCGCCGGAAAGCACTGAACCTAGAGCAAAGCGTTTGACCTGTTCAGGCGTGACATGCATGCGTTCTGCCATCGTCATCTGGCCAACTTTATCCAGCAAAGACATGGCTTGAAGCTTGCCGGCGACAAAGGTTTCTTCAGTTACATTAGTCTCCATTAGGATCCCCCTTACTGCTGGCAACCTTTACATAGAAAGGAATGTTCGCATGTGCGACGCCATTTTCTGGATCATGTGCATAGACATAGAGTCGGTAAGCCCCTGGTTCTCGCGGAGCCTTGATGCTGACTGACGGTCCATTCCCCTCGATCAACCACGACATCTCGGCCGGGGTCTCTTCTGCATCACCGCCTGATTGCGTCGCTCTGCTCTCTTCCATCAATCGCCAGGAGAAGGTCAAAGGTTCGTCTTCCGGATCCGCAATATCGATATCGGCTGAATAGGTTTGACCGGCTTGCAGCTTGATGTTGTCTCGAGGTAGCTGGCCGTTCAGGGTAAAACTCAGGACTCGCGGCACCCCATTGGCTCTTTGGTCTGGTTGCCATTTAGCCTTCATCACCTCGACGGATTCCGTTCGCCCACCATCGGCAGTGAACAGACCGTACCAGGTTGGCGTTCGCTCCTGCTTATACCCCCATAGGAACACATAGCTGCCAATCGATACGCCTGAGAGAGAGTCAAGCACCCTTAGCCCTCGACGCAGGAAATCCGCTTTTGCAGAGCTTGTGAGTTCCAGAGGTGCATCCCAGCTAGTGGCAGGAACCTCCCAGTGACCTTTTGTGCCCCATTCCGTGACCATAATCGGCTTACCGAATTCCAAGAGGCTGGCGTCAGAATCGAGATTAGCAATACCGCCATAAACCTGGACACTCAGGAAATCGATATCCGATGCGCGCGTGCTGATGACCTCAAGCAGCGATTTACTGATTCCCGCCGTTGCTGTCGTTGTCGGATGATGCGGGTCAAGTTCATGAATCATTTTCGACAGGTCATTAACCGCATCATAGACGCGAGGATTGGTATAACTATGATTCAGTTCATTACCGATAATCCACGTCAAGAGTGCCGGATGGTCGCGGTACTTGAGAACCTCACCACGCAAAGTCTCGAATTGCTTTTGAACAGCCGATTGATCGTCGTAATCAAAACCATGCCGCTCGCGTTTCACATCAAGGCAAACCGATACAGAAATGCCCAGCGCTTCAGCTCGATCCAATAACTCACCAACATCGCTGCTCCAGGTCCGGACAGAATTTCCTCCGTTGTTTTTCAACGAATCTAAACTGTCAACAACCTGGGTACCGGCGCCACGGATCGTATAGGGGTGGCCTCCACGCAGCAGACTGAAGGAACCTGCTTCACCTGTGATCTCAACAGGCACAGGCGCAGCATGCGAGTTAATCGCGACCAATGAGGCAATCAGCAGAAGATTTCTTAGCACAGATATATGATGAATGCGGTAACAACGCGCTCGATTCTTAACCTTTATGACAACGTTGTCAACGCTATAAATCCCGTATCGAGGCTTCCTGGTTTATTCGACAGGGATCAGGGATGGGTAGACCGTACAGCACCATAGGACAACCAGGGCTATACTTAATCGCCCTGGAAGACGACCTGATCACTAATTCACATTTGAATCGGGTTTCCATTGCTTGACCGTCTTCTCCTCTGGCACTAGCGATGAGCCTTCTTACCGCAGCATCAGCCATTTGAGAAATCGGCTGTCTGACGGTCGTCAGTGGCGGCCACATCTGCGCTGCCATCGGCGTATCATCAAAACCAGTGACCGACAGATCACGAGGTACGGCTATGTTTCGCTCCATAGCTTCATACAACACACCCGACGCCATGGCGTCATTACTGGCAACAATAACCGTGGGCAAATCGGAGAGGTCCAATAGAGAGGCGGCGGCAGCACGCCCTGAGGCAAAGTCAAAATAGCCTTGCACGATCAGTTCAGGTCTGAGTTCGATACCGCTCGCCATCAACGCTCGCTCATAGCCAGCAAATCTTTCACCACTCGCCCAATGGTCCGGGTGCCCCTTAATAAACGCAATTTGTCGATGCCCCTGTTCAATCAGATAGGTTGCTAACTCGAAACTGGCCTGCTCATCCTCACAATCTATGGTTATTGATTCTGCAGGAGGATTCTTTGGCGTTATCGATGCATAAGGGATGCGTTGAGAATCCAGCACGGCGACAACCTCCGCGTTATCGCCGATCGGAGCGGTAAGAATCATTCCATCGAGTTGAGCCTGCGCGACAAACTGTCTGATATCGCCAGCAATCTCTTCATCAATAACCGTTGTCGGCTTAATCAGCAGGGAATAATTTTCTGCTTCACAGGCGGAGAAAGCACCATTGATTACCGCATTGATATAGCTGAACTCCTCGGGGTTTTCATAGACCAAACCTATCGCAAAAGATTTTTTCGCTGATAAACCACGCGCCGCTGAATTTGGTCGGTATCGCAATTGCTCAACAGCAACATTGACCTTTTCCCTGGTCTTCTGGCTGACGTTAGGCTCATTGTTCACGACCCTGGAAACGGTCTTTATCGATACGCCCGCGAGCTTTGCAACGTCAAAAATAGTCGCCGTATTATGACGCTCATCGCCTTTTGTCATCGCTTCAAAACTGCCTTTCGTAATTGCTCAAACTGGCGCCATTCTATGATAAAAGCTGGAAGTTCGCCTTAACCCCTACTAAGCTCCAGCCGCGTGGAACGAATGCAGGAGTGACGCATGTTTCGGCGACTAGCGTGGCCAGTATGGCTTTTGTTTTTTAGCTGCCAGGTAAATATGGCCATTGCGGACCAACACTGGGAAACCGACTTTATTGATGACTTTCATTCATTTGATTCTCGAAACTGGCAGGATCAGATCTTGTGGGTCAACAACGAAGATCAATGCTACGTCAGGGACGGAGCCTTCGGAACCAGAGAAGTCAGCGATGGTACCCTGAAGTTACGTGTCATCGATCTGGGCGAAGCGGTAGAGTGCGACAACCCCGACAAAACCGGCAACATCCATCCTCCAACCCAGTACGTCGCCGGAAGATTGACCACGAAAAACCGCAAGGAATTTACGAAAGGCCGCTGGACTGCCCGCTTGAGACTCAACGGTGACGGACAAGATGGCATGTTCCCTGCCTGGTGGCTGCTCGGGGCGAGAAACAATGAACCCCCCATCGAACAGCCTGACGAGAACATTTGCTGGCCCATGCCTGGCTCGGGAGAAATCGATATCTTTGAACACTACGGCACTAACGGCCAAGGCCATTACACAGCCCGAAAGATCAGACATCTCGGACACTGCAGGGGTGGCGACTGGTCATCGGAAATGAAGGATCTCCACACATCTCTTGGTGAATACCATGAATACTCTGTCGAATGGGACGGCCAAGATCTGCTCTTCGCTCTGGACGGCAAACCTACTTTTCGCTTGCCTGGCGCAGCTACGGAAATCCAGGAACCGCTGTTTGCGGTTCTCAACTATGCAAAGATCAACCAGGCACCTATGCGTGGCACCTGGGAGATGGAAATAGACTGGGTCAAACACGAACGGCTGGTGAATCGTTAAACTATCAACTTACCTGAAGATCCAGTCGTGGTTTCCATCTCATCGTTGGTCATCCTATGAATAACTGACACCCATCCCGGCCCTGACATCATTATTCACACCATAGGGTGGTATCGGGTATCGCAACCCGTTCTTCGATAGCGCATGCAGACCGGCAATAACCTTGGGCAGGTACTCCGGAGGAATAGCCATCAACAGCTCATCATCCTGCACACCGCCATACCGACGTTCAGCGAAGCAGGGAATCGATAAACTGGGTTCCCTGGTCTTCAGCGCCCTGCCCCAGGAATCTGAACACGAAGATTCACCAACACAACCCCAGTTCAGCTTCTCAAAGCCGGTCCACTGCAAACCGTTAATAAAGAGGATCATCTGCGCAGGTGTCGCATAAATCAGGCAGATGTCCG
>CAXPUI010000380.1:0-3953 GCA_964220205.1 Candidatus Allofontibacter communis
CTATCAGCACATCATTGGTACCACGCTGCTTTATAACCAGCCCCATCAATACCATCTGCATAATCATCAGTAGCGCTGCGAACAAGCCCGTATAGATCGGCAGATGTAGCATATTACTGTCCATCAAAGTCTCCTCTTCTCACCATTTAGCCATGCATTTACGTCATATATTTTTATTAACAAAAGCCATCCTGCACCAGGGCATGTCAGTCTTTTACCTTGATGAGTTCAACGTCAAACACCAGCACTGAGTCCGGCGGGATCGTATTCCCGGCACCGCGTTCACCGTAAGCGAGATGCGACGGAATCACCAGCCTCCATACATCACCTTCCTGCATCATCTGCAGCGCCTCAGTCCATCCTTTGATAACTCGATTGACTGGAAATTCAGCTGGCTGGCCGCGTTCAACGGAACTGTCGAAAACATCGCCATTGATGAAGGTACCGTGATAGTGGGTCACCACGATATCGGTCGAGTCAGGCGAGTTACCTTCACCCTGCTCGAGAATTTCAAACTGGAGTCCGGATTCAAGCACCTTGACACCCGGTTTCTGGGCATTGATGTGGAGGTAGGCCTGACCCTCATCAATTCGTGCCTGCCTTGCTGCCTGCTTTTCAGCAACCGCCTCAGCGAGACGGTCTGCGGCTTCTGCCGCAGCACTGGTTGCCTCCGCCTGGGCTGCACTATTGTTCATCTCATCATTTGCAGATCCCTGATCCGGCGCTGAGAGCTCTGCCTGATCCGAACAGCCTCCCAGCAGAAAAACCAGCGAGAGACTCACGACCAACATGCTCTTCACCGAACCCGTCATGGATGATCCGTTAAAAAGTGTCGGGCTGATAAAGCAGGATTTGAACATTTGATCGTTACTCATCAATAAAAAAGTCAGGTTAGCATACAGAGACTCTTCCCAGAGCCAAAATTCCCTGTTAAAAGTTCCACCTGACCGAACATTTAACCGCCACGGGATACGAATCATGACCGATTTCAATTCACTGACGCCCGAAGAACAGCAAGTTATTTTGCACAAGGGTACGGAAATGCCCTTTACAGGGAAATTTACCGATCACTTTGAGGGTGGCCATTACACCTGCAAACAATGTAACGCAGCCCTTTATCGCTCAGAAGATAAATTTCACTCGCATTGCGGCTGGCCAGCATTCGACGATGAGATTCCCGGTGCTATAAGACGGGAAGTCGACGCGGATGGTTACCGGATTGAAATTCTATGCAGCAACTGCGGGGGTCATCTGGGTCACGTGTTTGAAGGGGAAGGCTTTACCAGCAAAAACACCAGGCACTGTGTAAATTCAATTTCGATGAACTTTGTACCGGCCTCCTAATAGATGAGCACCTATACTTACACAACTCTGCACGAGGGCTGGGCAGAGCTGGTACTCAACCGACCTGACCGCAGAAACTCCCTCATCCCTCCTCTATTTGCCGAAGTTATCGATGCCGTGAAACAGTTGGATGACCGAGACGATATCTCAGTCATCCTGCTGCGCGGTGAGGGCGGCTATTTCTGCTCCGGCATTGATCTGAAAGCGTTACAACAGGATCCGCCCCCTGACTGGGACGGCGCACCCGTCAGTGACGCCCGCAGCATGCATCTTGCTCTCTTTCGGTGCCAGACACCGATCATCGGTGCCCTGGAAAGTTTTGCCATCAACGCCGGCGCTGCACTGGCTTTTGCCTGCGACCTGGTTATCGGTGGTGAGACCGCCTTCCTGCAAATCGGCGAAATCCAACAGGGTGCTGGCATCCCGATGAACGCGGCCTGGCTGAAAATCAAGACAACCGAGTTCAACAGCGCCAGACTCGCTCTCATCGGTGATCGTGTAAACGTCCGCGTTCTGATGGGCCAGGGTCTCGTTAACGAAGGTGTGCCAGACAATGAGGTTGTCAGCCGCTGCCAGGAAATCGCGGAACGGATAGCCGGTTTCCCACCCGGCGCAGCTCGCCAGATTAAACGATCGCTGATAAACCAGCGAGGTATTGAAGATCCCGACTCCGTCTTTCCTACTGGCGGGGGCGCAGCGCTGAAGACCGCCGCTATGGTTACACAATGATGTTCAAGGAAAGGCGATCAACGCATAACGGTCAAAGAATGACGCTTACTACTCCCGGTGTCTCACGACTTCACCTTCTTCCATGAAAATGATTTCTTCCGCGATATTGGTTGCCAGATCACCCAACCGTTCCAGATTGGACGAAATGGTAAGGTAAGACACTGCCGGGACGACGATGGACGGATTTTCCATCATCACTTCCTGAATAACCTTGTAGGTTCTAGCGTGCATCGCATCTAAATCGTCATCCATGGTAAGCACTTCTCGCGCCATGGAAGGATCTCTCCTGACAAGAGCGTTGACCGACTGACTGACCATTTTCGAGGCTATTTCACCCATCGAAACGAAATCCAGGTCCGCTACTACTCTTTCTTTATCGACGAGAAAATTGACTCTCTCCGCGATATTGACCACCTGATCGCCCATGCGTTCAAGGTCATTGTTCACCTTGAGCACGACAATCAGGAAACGGAGGTCACCTGCCACCGGCTGGTGAAGCGCGAGAACCTTAAGACACTCTTCTTCTATTTCAACTTCGGTGGCATTTACCTCTGCCTCGACCTCCATAATCTCTTTGGCAATCACCTGATCGAAGCTTTGCAGCATAACCATACATTTTGAGGTTGATTCTGAGATCAACGCGCCAAGATCAGTAATCTGATCACTCAGTTGATTTAGATCTCTTTCCAGATGTTTCGTCATATCTCAACCTAGCCAAATCTTCCGGTTACGTATTCTTCTGTCCTTTTGTTTGTCGGACGGGTGAACACTTCCTGAGTGTCCCCGTACTCTACCAGAACCCCATTCTCCAAAAAGGCCGTGAACTGGGAAACCCGCGCTGCCTGCTGCATATTGTGGGTCACTATAACAATGGTGTACTTCTCCCGTAGCTCAAAAAGCAAGTCCTCGATGCGTGACGTCGATACAGGATCGAGCGCAGAACAGGGTTCATCCATCAATATTATCTGCGGTTCCATGGCCAAAGCCCGCGCAATGCAAAGCCTTTGCTGCTGTCCACCTGACAAATTCAACGCAGAATCACTGAGTCTGTCTTTGACTTCATCCCAGAGGGCCGCCCGTCGCAGAGCTTTTTCGACCCGCTCATCCATATCCCCGTCAAAACCATTAATGCTCGGACCCCAGGCAATATTTCTATAGATCGATTTTGGAAATGGATTTGGTCGTTGAAATACCATTCCTATCCGCAGTCTTATTTCGACAGGATCCGTCGACGGCGCATAGAGATCTATATCCTCAAATGTGACCTTGCCCGTCTGGTGACAGCCATGAATAAAATCATTCATGCGATTGAGGGAACGCAACAACGTGCTTTTCCCGCAACCCGAAGGACCGATGATTGCGGTGATCATTTTCTTGTAGATGGGAAGACTGACATTCCTGACGGCCAGTTCTCCTGAGTAACTTATACTCACATCATCGATGTCCAAAATGCTCTGCTTTTCTTCAGTCATCGTTAACCATTAGCTCCTGGAACCTCGGTAACGGATGTACACCGCTACCGCGTTCATCATTAACAAAACGCCAAGCAACACCACGATTCCTGCGGATGCAAGCTCGTGGAATTCTTCCTGGGGACGAGAAGTCCAGTTAAAAATCTGTATAGGAAGGGCTGTAAATTCATCCATCGGGCTTTCGGGAACGAAAGCCACATACGTTAACGCACCAATCATAATCAACGGCGCCGTTTCACCAATAGCCCGGGACATTGACAGTATGACGCCAGTCAGTATGCCCGGTAACGCCGCAGGCAAAACGTGCGCACGGATCACTTGCCAGCGGGTCGCACCGACAGCGAAGGCGGCCTGTCTCAGCGATGACGGTACCGCCCTGATCGCCTCTTTTGAAGCGATGATAATTAC
>CAXPUI010000381.1:0-4768 GCA_964220205.1 Candidatus Allofontibacter communis
AATCAATCTTTCACCTGGCGCAATGCTGAGCCGCCTTTTCGTATTATCAGTGCTGAGCATTGTGCGTCATGGAATGAATCGGGTTATTTTCTTCTGGAAAATGTCTTCGAACAGGCAGAACTGGATCGACTGATCGAGGCAATTGATCCATTTGAAGAACAGAGCAACCGGTATCTCCGTACGATCAAAGATAAGCGACGCTTTATCGCCCGAGCAGATGAACTGACGTTCGCGTTGCACATGGTCATGCAAAGCGAAGTCGCACGAGCGTTTTCAAAGCACGATGTCTTTGTTCGTCTTTGCGTTGACCTGCTGGGGCAGGATTGCCGACTTTATTGGGACCAGGCCGTTTACAAGAAACCGAATTGCCCGGAAGAGTTTCCCTGGCACCAGGACAATGGTTACAACTTTGTGATGCCTCAGGACTACCTGACCTGCTGGGTGCCGCTGGTGGATGCGACCATTGAAAATGGTTGCCCCTGGGTTATGCCGGGCGTGAATCAGATAGGTACCCTCGAACACTGGCACACTGATCTTGGCTGGCAATGTCTTGAAGGAATGACGAATGCGGTGCCCGTGGAAGCCCGGGCTGGTGATGTAGTCGTGTTTTCCTCGCTGACCCCTCATCGGACCGGACCCAACACGACGGACCTGGAGCGAAAGTCCTATATTCTTCAGTACAGCCATGACGATTCTGTCATGGTGGCTCATGATGACCAGAAGGCCATAAACCGCAGGCCTCAGGATAACCCGGACCGGCAGTATCCTATTGTCGTCAATGGTAAAGCGGTGGCGTAAGCCTCAGTTTCAGGTTGGCTCAACGGGTTTGGAAAGCCATTGATGCCCGACTGCAACGACCAGAACACCAATGATGAGCATTAGCCACCAGGGTGCACCATAGCTGACCGGCAGGACACAGACGCAGAGGGCGGTCAAACCGCCGAGCAGCGCGTAAGGGATCTGGGTGGTTACATGATCCATGAGATCACAGCCGGTGGCGAGACAGGTCAGCACGGTGGTGTCAGAAATAGGTGAGCAATGGTCTGCCCACACGGCACCAGTCAGTACGCAGGCAATGCAGGCATACAGGATGTACATATGTTCCTGGTCGGCAATGCCGTTGACTTCCAGAACCGCCCAGCACAGCGGTATCACCAGCGGCATCAGTATGGCCATGACACCCCAGCTGGAACCTGACGCAAAGGCTGAACACGCGGCCAGCAGGAAGACCAGCGCCGGTAACAGGTAAGGTGAAATTGTGTCACCCAAAATCGAAATGAGGTAGGGCGCTGTTTGCAGGTCCTGGGTAACATCGGCGATAGCCCAGGCCATCACCAGCAGGATCATGCCGCTGATCATGAATTTAGCCCCAGCCGTCCAGGCCTCTACGACTTCTTCGAGGTTCAATAATCGCTGGCCGAGCGTCAGACCGATGGCGACGATGCAGGAGAGCAGGGACGCCCAGATCAGTACGACGTAGGCATCTGCGCTGCCAACAATATCCTGTAATGAGTCACCTTCGCCGCTTATCAGCATACCGCCAATGACGCCCGCTACGAGTGCCAGGATGGGTAAAACACCGTTGATTGCACGGCAGGGCACTCCAGATTTCTCCTCGAACTCCTGCATGTTCCCGGTCGTGGTCGTGTTTTCTCGAGGCTTTAGGACTTCGCCGCTGGTTCGGGCACGCTGCTCGGCTCGAAGCATGGGGCCGAAGTCGCGACCCATGAAGACGACGAGGAAGACCAGGCAGATGGCCAGGAACGGGTAGAAGCTGTAACCAATCGAGTGAAGGAAGAAGGAATACGCCGGAGCGGTGAGTGCATCAATATCACTGATCGCGTCATCGATCAGGCCAACCTGAAAACCGATCCAGGTGGTGATGATCGCGACGGTTGTGACTGGTGCTGCTGTTGAATCAACCAGGTAGGCCAGTTTTTCACGGGATATTTTCAACCGGTCGCTGACCGGCCGCGTGGCGTTACCGACGATCATGGTGTTCGCATAATCATCGAAAAAAATACTCAGTCCAAGCGCTGCAATCACGGCCTGGCCCCGTTTAGGTGTTCTTGCAATGGGAATGACGGCGTTGACGATGCCCAGCATTCCGCCATTTTTCGAGATGATACCGACCATGCCACCGATCAGCAGTGAGAAGAGAATGATTGCGGCGTGACCCGGATCTATCATCGCGTCGAGGATGTAGATGGTCATCGTATCAAATATACCTTTTACGGCACCGCTGGCTGTCAATCCGTTCGCCGCCCAGGCTCCTGTCAGCAGGCCCATGAACAGTGCAGGGACGACCGCACGCAGGAGGAACGCCAGGACGATTGCGATAACTGGAGGCAAAAGAGAAACCCAGCCTGGAATGACCACAACCTGGTGGGTCAGCAGGACCTCACCAGCCTGTTGCGCTTCGATCAACAGGGCCTGGCTCGCCGTCGTATGGGAGAGGGTGAACTCGCCGTCCTGGCTCTGGCCAACGGCTTTTCCATTAACGAATACAGTGACGGGTGAATGGCCGAGATTCGAGAGAGTGTATTCCGCTGTCACGCCTGAGAGCAGAACTTTTGGCCCTTCGACGCCTGCCCCCTCAGCGGAGGCTGACGGGAGCCACAGGCTGGTTACTAACAACAGAAGTCCAGTGGCGTAGATGGCTTTCATTACCGATGCCTTTGTCCTGAAATTGATAGTCCCTAGTCTAACCGCAGATCGGGCTCAGATTCATGATGATCTGAATATTGTCGATGGCGCCGAGATTCGCATTGGTGGCGGCTGTCGCCTTACTGGTCTTCTTATCGACTGGTGGCAATCGCAACTATGCGGATCACAGGGGATCGTAATCGATCCAGTGACCATCGGGCTTCTGATAGGTGCCGAGGCCCCGGTGTGGTTTGTAGCCCATCAGGTCCTGGATGATCCTGGGGTACTTCTCAGCAGTTTCGCGTGGCACATTCAGGTATTGGTTCTCTTCCTGTCGCAGCCAGCCAAGAGAGTAGGTGTTGACGAGGGCCATTCTTGCAGTGTCGGAGTCATTGGCACAACCGCCATGCAGTGTTCTGCCGAGGTACAGTAGAACGGAGCCCTTGGGCATCGTCGCCTGAACAATCTGGGACTCCTCGATACCGGGATTGAGCCGCCTGAAGTCATCAAGGGTTTCGTAGTAACGCTGGTTGGCGTGACGACGATGGCTGCCCAGCACGATCCTGGTCGCGCCGTTGGCCAGGGTGAAATCATCGAGAGCCCACAGCGCACTGATCTGGAGTTCCATCCCGCTGATGTGCAACGGATAAATACTGTCATCGGTATGCAGCCACTGATCGGTTTCACCGGGCAGTATCTCGATACCCGTCAAACTTCCGATCTGGTATACCTCGCAATGATCCAGCAAGACAGCATCAGCAATTTCAATGACCTTGGGATCAGCAACCAGGTCAGCGGAGGAAGGCGATACTCCAAGAATCGAGCTGACGCGAAGCGTCCTGTAACCATTAAAGTCGCTCTCGTCATAGCGCCCGATGCGGTCGAATGATCCCCGCAGTTCCGACTTGACTTGGTCTATCAGGTCATCTGAGACTTGCCGTGTGATGATTGCGGAGCCGTCCCGTTGGAGTGCCGCGACAACCGATGCGGTTGCGTCGCTCGGTGAGAAGTATTGGACAGGCATTGTTTACCAGGTTTAACCGTTACGCTCATTATAACGTGAAGTCCTGTTGGTCATCTGTTTAATCGGTGCTGTACGGCAGGCAGGGGTATTCAGGCCTGTCGTTGAAGGATGATGGGTACGCAGGTGCCATTAGAGCGGTGAGGCTCACCTAACAATGATGATAGAACAACAACATGCGAATACTGACCCGGCAAAAGCTGGGCGTTATCTGCGGATAAGAGTAGCTGCTGCGTCGTGCAGGTTGCTGATACTGGCGCTGTTGACCATGCCTGCCCTGGCCGAGGACTACCCGGACAGCGCTCGCTGGCTTTATATCGTTGGCGGTTTTCAACTGGAAGATGAGATTGTTGGTGACCGCTCGGGCCAGATTGTGGCGACAGGGAGTTCCAGTATGCGATTCTGGGATCACTCTATTCATCGCGACTTCGCCCCTTTACCGATCATCTCGCGGGGTTTCGGTGGCAGCAATATGTATGACCTGTTGGTTCATCTTGATGCCATTGTCCTGAAACACAAACCTACAGCAGTAATAATCTATGAAGGTGACAATGACATTGCCCAGGGTGTCCCGGTGCCAGTGGTTATCGACACGTTTGAGAAAGTGGTCCGGCGTATCCATGCGGATAATCCGACGACCCGCATTTACCTGATTTCAGTCAAGCCGAGTGTGGCCAGGGAAGCGCTCTGGGGGCAGATGCGCCAGGTCAATGAAGGCATGCGGGGGATCGCAAACCGCGAGCGGAATGTCTACTACATTGACGTGGCAACACCGATGCTGCGCGCAGATGGACGTGTCAGAACGGACCTTTTTGTTGCCGACGATCTGCACATGAACCAGGCGGGTTACGATATCTGGCGAAACGTTGTGGTGCCTTTTGTGAAACAGGTTGAAGCAGGTCAGTAAGCGAATTGATCAACCCGTGACTTGGCCTGTGACAGGCCCTTGCCTCGGATTAGCGAAGGTTGGTTCCAGTCCTCGACCACATTCGTTTCGTAACCGAAGGTGAACACCTGTTCCTGAAGATCGTTCAGGCTAATCCATTGTCCCTCGTGGTAGGAGACCGGAAAGCCGTTTTTGTTCATTGGATAGGCGTAAAC
>CAXPUI010000382.1:0-3747 GCA_964220205.1 Candidatus Allofontibacter communis
GAAAGCGTGACATTGGCACCGGCGTCCATAAACCTGCCCACGACCTGTGACTGGCTGGCTCGCTCGGGTCCAAGATTGATCGCACCGGCCTGGCCGAAGTAACCACCGCCAAACCAGTGTGGTGTGAAATTGGCATGAACCCCCAGAGGCTTGAAGCGGGGGATATCAATGGGATCAACGTATTCGAGATGACTG
This sequence comes from Candidatus Allofontibacter communis, assembly GCA_964220205.1. Lineage (GTDB taxonomy): Bacteria > Pseudomonadota > Gammaproteobacteria > Pseudomonadales > Azotimanducaceae > UBA9659. Next base: position 196 of record CAXPUI010000382.1, read on the forward strand.
AGTGTAATTTCTATCGACAAAGCCTGGCCAAGCTCTTGCTGCGCAAGTTCGACGGCATCTAGTGCCGTTCTCGTGGCACGCGCACCCACAACATGGAAATGCAGATCAATCTGCTCTGCCTCAAGCTCAAGCATGAACTTGGCTAATCGTCCAACTGCAAACAGGACCCCGCCTGTATTGCCTGGGTCTGTTTCGTAGGAGGTAAGGGTAGCTGCTGTCAGGATTTCATGCACACCATCGAAATGAATTTTGATCGTATTGAACTGAAGCTTGTCGCCCGCGTATTTTCGACGCAGTTCGAGCAGTCTTTCCCTGGCAAAGTCGATCTGATCGGGTTCCCAGATATGATAAGAGCCTTCGTATCGAATAGGCAGACGACCATCACGGTCAAGTTCCGACGCAATCTCGTACACTGCTTCGTCCATGTGGAAGTTACCGGCATCCCAAAGACTGGTCACCCCGTTATCGACCAGGAAGCGGATATGGTCGAGGAAGCGTTCACGCAGTACTTTTTTTGACGGCACCAACAGGTCCCCAAAATATGGAAAGAGGGCAAACTCTTTTGCCCAACCTGTTAGCTCACCCTTGGCATCCCTCACGAAATAGGAGACCTCGGAAAGCGGGGCCACATCGTCATCAACTCCCAACAGGGTCAACATTGCCGAATTGACCCAGAAGCTGTGTCCCGAATTATCAAGGAGCATCACCGGCTTGATCGGAAAAAGTTCATCGAGGTGTCGCCGATGGGGACCATCCGGCAGAAACTCTGCAACATCCCACGATCCCTGCATAACAAAAGGAGTCAGTGGATTAGCGTCATCGTAGGCTTCCAGCCAGTCCAGGATCGCATCGAGCGGTCTGCCAGGCATACTTTCACTTACATCGCTTTCTTCCTCTTCACCGAGGATCGCTACTAAGCCCGGATGCGTATGGGAATCAATAATACCTGGCATGACAAATCGGCCTCCCAGGTCGTATCGAGCGATGCTCCCACTGACTTGCCGGCTAGCCTCATCCTGACCGCCAACGAAGACGAGTCGATCGCCCTGGATGATCATCGCCTCGGCCCAGGGTTCGACTGGATCAGCCGTATAGATCTTTGCATTTTCAAAAATCGCAAAATCGGCAGAGGGCAATGGGGGTGGAACCCCATCATCCAGGCCGGACCTGTTTGGCAACAAAAAGGCTAGAGCTATCAGGATGAAAGCGATCAGAGCTATGAAAAAGCGTTTCATAAGCGGCTACCTGAGATGGACTTGAATAATACTAATGCATATTGGTATTTGCCGAGTAATCCTCAGATAAATGAGCTGATAACAAGAGCAAACTGACTGTTCGAAAACACCCGGCCCCATTCACTACTGAATGGTTAACCGCCGCCGCAATTTGGTGAATTCCTTACCCTAAGCGAGCATGAACGCATCAAAAAAATCGCTCAGCTCATCGTATGCAGTTAGCGGCAGCACATTTGCCACGTGCTGATCAGGCCGGACAATAACCATGCAGCCGCCGGCGCGGTCAATGCCCCGCTGTTCATAGATATCCTCATCCTGTTTCGGGAGAAACACTTTCTCATAATCTCGAAGGCCGTATTTCCCCTTGGCCGGCCATAACAGCGAACGCAGATCCTCCAGTGACAGATTTTCCTGCTGAAACACGGCATAGATATCAATAACCGAGTCGATATCGCTGCCTTCAGGTGTATATGTTCTTAGCGGCGATGACGCAGAGTGCTCCAGAAATTGGAGCAACTGATATACATCCGAAGAAGGCCTGGTTGGGTCCTGCTCGCTACCAAAAACAAATATACGCCAGCGACCGTCGGCTTTAACCAGATGCCCAAGAGGCACCGGACAGCCATCTGCTAACCTTACCGCCTTCGCCGAATGAAACCGCTGACCTATTCTGAAGCCAGTCGCCAAGTGCTGATTCTCAAACCCTGTGCATATAAACGACGGATCATACTCAATCGAGGTACCGGCGATGAAGCCGTTCTGCCTGGCGATGAACCTTTCAATATCAGCGGTAGTCGTGTTGGTCGAGCTCTCCGTACTGTTCGCAGACGGACGCGTTGCTACCAACGTGGACATCTGTCTGTCAGCATCAATCAGCATCTGAGCAACCTTGCGCCGCTCTGACGCATAAGTGTGTAGTAGCATCGGGTGAGCCTTACCTTGGAGTACAGCGGCTAGCTTCCAACCTAGGTTGAACGTGTCAGGTAAGGAAGTATTCAATCCCCAGCCGCCTTTGGGGCTGTGCGTATGACCCGCATCGCCCGCTATGAAAGCACGCGGCGCCAACGCATCTGGATTCCCCGGTGGCGTGTCGTCGAAGCGCTCTGCAACACGCTGCCCCACTTCGTAAATTGACCACCACACTACCTCCTTAACAACAAGTGTGTACGGGTTCATGATCAATCTTGCCTTGGAAATGATCTCTTCGACACCAAGGTCCAGATTTAATGCACGCTGATCTTTCTCCAGCAGGTCGAGTTATACATAGAGCCTCACCAGATATCCTCCCTCGCGAGGGACAATCATCACTGCGCCATTGTCCTTGGACTGAATAAAGCTCTTTACTCTAATATCGGGAAAATCTGTGACGAGGAGAACATCCATGACGCCCCAGGATTTGTTCGCTGAATCACCCTCCATGGCGATCGATAATTCCTTACGAATAGTGCTTCTGCCCCCGTCGCACCCAACAACAAAGCGCGCGCTCAGCGTCTCAACTTTTCCTGAATGAGCCTCATCGTATCGCTCAAAGGAAGCTTCGATTGGATAGGCGCTCAAGTCATTGTAGAGCGAATGATCGACGTTTAACGACACAAGCCGACGACTATAGTGCGGAACGAGATGGGTAACCGAGTTCTCCAGACCCTTAAGCAGCAGATCGTGCAACCTCGACTGATTAACAACGCCGTGGACAAACTCGGAAAGGCCCAATCTGGCGTCATCAACCTTGTGCGTGCGCTTAATGTATTCGGGATGCTCTATATCCGGTTCCCAGAACGCGTTTTTGTGGAGTTGGTAGATTTCTTTGGCCAGAATTTCGCTGCAGTTAAAAGCCTCCATGATCTCTTGCGTGCGACAGGAGATGCCATCAGCCTGACCAAACAACATCGGACCAGACTTTAGGTCGACGATGCAGGTTTCAATATCGTCAAATTCGGCTAGCTGCCTTGCCATGGTGAGGCCTGCGGGGCCACAACCAACAATAAGAACGTCCACCTCTTTCGGCAGATTCTCAATAGGTGGCGGATCAGCAGGAACGCGAGCTGCATCCGAGATCTCAAGATTGCCCGGCTTGAAGCCATTAAGATGGTACTGCATTCATAAATCCTCACGTCCCAAGCGGGATCACTTTTGTACCGTATAGCGCTCCAAACACCATCTCCCTTTAAACGATGTTGAATAGCGCCAACAGCTTATACACATCTAATACCTATGTGCTACACCTGCGCTTAGTCATCTGATCAATCGTTGCTTTTTCGTTTCCTCGACGCAATCACTACTACAGCCACAGCAATTATCACAGCGACGAAGCCACCAA
>CAXPUI010000383.1:0-7273 GCA_964220205.1 Candidatus Allofontibacter communis
CTTTACGCCTGGTTTAACCAACTCGACACCATTCGCAGCACCATTAACATTGACCTTGCCTATGTCTCCTCAGACGACTTTGGCGACCTGTACGGCTATGCAATTGACAGTACGCAGCGTTTTGGTCTGATTAATACGACCTTCCGGATTGCCGGCTCCATTGCCGATGAAGAAAGCGCGTTGGCCAATGATGGCACCCTTCTCTTCTCGGAGGTTTCCTGGACCCCTGTCCACACACATAACATCGCGTACCTAAACGCTTTTCTTGGCATCGATAATTTCACGCCTATCGCTAACGGACCCACACAGGGTGGACCTCTCGGACGTACTGGCATACTGTTCGCAGCCAGGGGTATCGGTAGTTTTCCTCCCGCCCTCGCCGGAACCGTGCAGGAGTCCTACGGTATGGACGCCGGCTACCAGATTTTTTTCGGTAAGCCCTACAGCGCTCGGCGACAACTCATTCTTGAGTTAGGCACCCGCAGTACCGACGACGATCTCGGCGGTGAAGAACAATATGCCCTCGGTTTTCGGTTCCAGCAGGCCCTTGGGCGCCGGTTTGTCTGGCAGCTGGATGGTTACATTGCCGATTCAAATCGTCGTGGTACCTTGAACGGGTTACGAACAGAATTACTGATAAAGTTCTAGAGCAGCCGAGTTAATGAGAGCATCGGAATGAGCGAGTTGATCCTGCTGACAGCCGCAGCTATCTGGTTAATCGCCGGACTGCAGGCGATTGTGTACCTGCTGAAAGGTTGGGTGCAGCTAGCCGGCCAACGAGAGACCAATGCCCTCCAACTCTCGCTCCTGCAGGAACGACTCGAGTACGCAGCGATGACACGCAGTGCCGAACAGGACATCCTGGACCATGGCTGGTCCGGACTGCGTAAGTTCAAGATCGACCGGAAAGTACCCGAAGGCGGTGACATCTGTTCTTTTTACTTTATCCCTCATGACGGGAAACCCATACCGCCCTTTCAACCGGGACAGTACCTGACGTTCAGTCTGAAAGTAGAAGGCAAGGACAAACCCGTTGTCCGATGTTATTCCCTTTCCGACAGCCCACTGCAGCGCGATTACTATCGCATCTCCGTCAAGAAAGTTTCACCCCTGGGACAGGGTTCAGGTCATCTGCATGACAAACTTACCGAAGGTGATATTGTCGACCTGAAAGCACCATCTGGTGCCTTCTTTCTGGATACCAGCAAGCACAGTCCCATTGTCCTGATCGGAGGCGGCATCGGTATCACACCAGTCCTCAGCATGCTGAACTCGATTGTTGAATCAGGCTCCAAACGAGAAGTGTGGTTCTTCTATGGTGTTCGCAACAGCGAGGAACACATCATGGCTGAACACCTGCGGCGACTCGATTCAGAGCACGAAAATATCAGAATGCATATCTGTTACAGCAACCCGGCTGAAGAGGATCGCCAGGGTACTGATTACCATCATGATGAACGAGTAAGTGTCGATCTCTTCAGGCGTTTACTGCCATCCAATAACTACGACTATTACATGTGCGGCCCGCCCCCTATGATGTCTTCTGTCGTGGAAGATCTAAAGGAGTGGGGGGTACCCGACTCCCAGATTCATTTCGAAGCTTTTGGTCCTGCATCCGTGAAGACGCAGAAAAAGCCAGAGCCCGATCAGACCGAAACAGCATCAAGCGCTGAATTTGAAGTAACATTTGCCAGGTCCGGAAAAACAGCGACGTGGACCCGTGCCGCGGGAAGCCTGCTGGAGTTCGCGGAAGACAATGGTGTCAACCTCGATTTTGGTTGTCGCGCCGGGAGCTGCGGAACGTGTGTTACCGCGGTGAAAAGCGGAGAAATCAGCTACCTTGACGACCCAAGCAGTGAACCGGAAGCCGGTACTTGCCTGGCCTGTATCGCTGAACCAGCGTCAGCACTGGTCGTCGACGCATGAAATTACCGCCACCGAATGAAGTGGTTTGGACAAACGAATTATAGAGAGAGGTCTGTTATGAATTTTCCTAAAATTATTTCAACACCTATTTTGGGCATGTCGTTCTGCATCGCCATGCTATGGAGCACCGGAATTTTCGCTGGCAACCTGCCTTTGGATCCACAACATGTCATGGGTGCAGATGCCTGCGGAGAATGCCATAAAGAGTCAGTTCAAGCCTGGAAAGGGTCTCACCATTCGACGACCTTCAAAGACATGCCTCGCAGCCAGGCTGCTGCTGACATCGCAAAAAAAATGGGCATCAAGCGAATCAAGTCAGAAAGTGACTGTCTTACCTGTCACTTCACCAGTGCGATGGTTGAAGAAAAGGTCAAGCCAATTGCCGGGATTTCCTGCGAGTCATGTCACGGAGCCGGTGCCAACTGGATTGATGTACACAGTAGTTTTGGCGGTAAGGACGACACTGCAGAAACAGAGACAGCGGCTCATCGCGAACAACGGTACGCGACTTCTGAGGCTGCGGGCATGATACGCCCATCCAACCTGTATGCTTTAGCCGCAAACTGTTACGGCTGCCACACGGTACCCAACGAGAAACTGGTCAATGTCGGCGGCCACCCGGCTGGTAGTAAATTCGAACTGATACGCTGGAGCCAGGGTGAGGTACGCCATAACCTCTGGTACTCCAAGGATAACAACGAGGCCCCGGTCGAGAGACGCAGAACGCTCTACGTCATCGGCAAGATGATCGACCTCGAATACGCGTTACGGGGCGTCGCCAAGGCGACCCAGAATGCCAATTACGCGAAAGCCATGGCTAAGCGAGCTAAAACAGCGATTGCCTGGCTGCAGAAGATCAATCAAACCCAGAATATTGCCGAAATTGATGCGATTATCGCTGACGTCGGCACAGCGAAACTCAAACTGAATAACGAAGGACCTCTTCTGGCCACCGCAGACAAGGTTGCCGGTCATGCAAAGGCTTTCGCTACCAACCATGACGGGTCAGCGCTCGCCGGCATCGACAGCCTGCTGCCGACCGCTGATAAGTACAAGGGGGCGGTCCCCTAGACGCCTGGAATCTGGTTTCTGGTCAATAAGTGATGGCAACGATCGATAAACCACAACGCTGGGACGAGCCCTTCAGCCGGGACATGACCGATAGCGATATCGACTTTGTTCTCAGCATTGCCCCATTCAATGACATGGACGCGAGCCGCTTCCCTGACAGTTTCCCATTGGCGGAAATCATCAGGAATGATACCCGCGTGCTTGAATTCTCTGACGGCGAAGTCATTGTGCGACAGGGCGATTACGGAAACTCCGCATTCGTGGTCCTGCTCGGTCATGTCGACATCATCCTGCCACCCGGCGTACCCGAGTCCATGCTCGGGCGAAGCGACAATCGGAGCAAAGGATTTTTCGAGGCCTTCAGCCAACTTTGGACCAACCCACGACATCCGGAAGTAAGAGACTACCGGGGAGGTCATACCCAGACGTCCATTGATGAGGATGGTCGAACAAAAATTTTTCTCGCTGATCTGACCGCCGAGATGCCTGCCACCCGATCCGTCAGGTTGGGCGAAGGCAATATGATTGGTGAAATCGCAGCCCTTTCACGCACGCAGCGGTCGGCAACCGTAATCGCCAGCGGTTATACCAAGGTTCTCGAAGTACGCTGGCAGGCCCTGAGAGATATTCGCCAGCGAGCGACAGAATTTCGAGAAATGGTCGACAATCTCTACAGGGAACGCAGCCTTGCCAATCATCTTCAATCCATCCCCCTTTTCCAGCATGTCAGTGAAGAGTCCATTGAGATCATCACTCAAGCGACCATCTTTGAAACCTACGGTAATTTTGACTGGTACTCCTCCTACAACAAAGCCGCAGCGACCAAAGACTACAATGATCTAATCAACCAGGAACCCCTCATTCTGCAGGAAGGCGACTATGTCGATGGCCTGTTACTCATCAGGGCAGGCTTCGCGAGAGTCAGTTATCAAGCCAACCAGGGCACAAAAACCTTGAGCTATCTAGGCAAAGGCTCCGTGTTCGGGCTCAGGGAGATGGTGGCAAGTGACGCAAAAGACTCTGCCTCGTCAAAGTTCAGCCTCCGGGCACTGGGCTATACCGATGTGTTAAGAGTCCCTACCCGTGTCGTAGAAGACCTGGTCCTGCCTGGATTACCTGCCGAGATCCTCAAGCAGTATCGGCTGAGCTACCCCGAAGATATTGGTGACGATGGCAGCACTGTTAACACCGGTAACAAGCCGATCGATTCAACTTTGCTGGAGCACCTGGTCGAAAGACGGTTTATCAATGGTACAGCCACCATGATGATCGACCTTGATCGTTGCACACGGTGCGACGAGTGTGTTCGCGCCTGTGCCAATGGCCACAACAACAATCCGAGATTTATTCGCCACGGCCCTATCCATGACAACTACATGGTCGCTAACGCCTGCATGCAATGCCAGGATCCGGTCTGCATGATCGGCTGCCCTACGGGAGCGATTCATCGAACTCTCGAGGGCGTAATCAAGATCAACGATGTCAGTTGCATCGGCTGCGCCACCTGCGCCAACGCCTGCCCCTACGACAATATTCGAATGGTACCGATACGCGACGACAAAGGCGCAATATTACGGGATAAACAAACCCATGTGCCGATCAACAAAGCGACGAAGTGTGATCTCTGCGAAGACCAGCTTGGCGGCCCAGCCTGTCAACGAGCCTGCCCGCACGATGCCCTGGTGCGTATGGACATGCGTGATTTCGACGCGCTGACCCACTGGGTCCAGCGCTAGTGCTGGCCTGCAACTGATGCAGTTTTCAACACGCCGGAAAGTAAACGGTATGCTGCTGTTGATAGCGGTGCTGCTCACCTGGTTCTGGTTACGCGAAGTTGAGGCCAATCTCAATGTCCCACAGTATCTGTCTGGCTGGATTTTGTTGGGCGCCACATTTCTTCTGGGAGCCTATAATCTACGAAAAAAGCTAACGGTTCTGCCTCTCCTGCCCAACGCCATCTGGCTGCAGATCCATCTTTATCTTGGCCTGTTCAGTATCTGGCTCTTCCTCGAACACATCGACTGGCGGCTACCTAACGGCACCCTGGAAATTGCACTGGCCGGGCTGTTCAGCCTCGTAGCACTCAGCGGACTGGCGGGTATCTGGTTATCCCGCGTGTTACCAAGCCGATTGCGAACGGAGGGTGAAGAAGTCATTTATGAGCGTATACCAGCCTTTCGAAAACAGATTCAGGAAGAAACCGAGGAAAGTCTCGTCGAGCTCGTTCGGGAGCAACCCGAAACTACGCTCAAAGAATATTATCTGGAACGACTCAACACGTTCTTTTCCAATCCCGCGAAATTTTCTACTTATTTGTTCCGATCACACGCCTATATCAACGGAGTCATCAGTGAACTGCAGAGAGAGCAACGATACTTCAATGACGGGGAAAGAGCTTTTTCCGAAAAACTACAGGTACTGATCCGCAAAAAATTCGAGCTTGAACTCCACTACGTCTACCAATCAGTGCTGCGCTACTGGCTGTTTATCCACGTGCCAGTGACGTACAGTATGTATTTGCTCCTCCTGGCACACCTCGTCGTCACCTATGCTTTTCGTGGTAGCCTGTAATGGCGAAACTGCTGCAAACCTTCGATATCACAAGTAGCCATTACAACAGGCCTAACCAGACTTGGATCTGCGGTTATCGTAAGGACGGTCGAGAATGTCTACAGGGTCCCGATGAGAATGGTGCATGCCACGTCAAGGCCCAATGTGAACCTCGCAGAGATGGAGACCGTTGGCACTGTACCCGCACCAAACCTGAAGGCGGTCCCTGCGATCACGGACCTAATCCCGATGGCAGTTGCTGCCTGGCGATCACGCCCTGTCAACCAACTAGAAGCCTGCGCAGTAAACGCGGCGTATTCACCGCCTGGTTAGCGACTATTATTGCGAGCCTGGTTGTACTGGCGTTTGTCGCCAACAAAAGCTGGTTACTCAGCCCCGGTGAGTTGAGTTCCAAGCATGCGAGCCTTGAGAACTGCACCGACTGCCACACTAATTTCGACTCAACGGTAACCACCTGGCTGCACCAGGCAGTAACCCTGACACCTGGTGACGATGCCAACGCCTGTCTTAATTGTCACAACCTGGGGACGTCGGCTCTACTGGCCCACAGCCTTGAGGCCGACGAACTCATGAGATTGACGGCAGGGCAGGAACTTCTGCTTGCGGGCCTGGCAACCACTGATAGTTCCAACCAAGCCATCGACTCCGGCCCGCAAGACTATACAGCACCCAGTTGCGGAGTCTGCCACCGGGAACACAAAGGTCTTGAGAATACCGCGCTAAGTCATTTTTCCGACGAGGCTTGTCACACTTGTCACGTCGTTAAATTCGATCGATTCGCTAATGGACATCCCAGCTTCGATGACTATCCGTTTACCCGACGGACTCGAATTCAGTTCGATCATTCGAGCCATATAAGCAGGCACTTCAACGAAACTGAATTTACTGACCTGGCACCGAAGGGTTGTCTAGATTGCCACCAGACCGATTCTCACGGCAAAACAATGGAAGTGATCGCCTACGAGGCGGCCTGCAGCAGCTGCCACGACGACCAGATCAGGGGTACCAGTCGCGCAGGCGCCAAGGGCATTACGGTCATGGCCGTACCGGAAATTGATACAGACAGCTTGCTGGACGCCGGCCTTGATCTTGGAGACTGGCCTGCGGGCGGTGTCGAGACCATACCGCCCCTGCTGGATTTCATGCTGGCTGCCGACGAAGAGTATCGCCGGGCAAGGGAAGCAACCCGCAATTTGGACCTCTACGACCTGAGCGATGCGACCTCAGAACAGATTGTCAGCGCGGCACGAATCGCCTGGGTTATCAAGCAGTTCTATTATGATGCTGTCCGACGGGGGCCCGGATTTTTTCAGCAAAGGATTGAAAGTGCGAGCGGTAATGACATCAGCAGACAACAATTGATCGCCCTGCTGGCGCTTCTGCCGAGAAGAACCCTGGCCGAGGTGGAACAATCCATCTTCCCGAACCTCACAGCCGATGTTGAAAAATTCAGGACGACGCCCGCGTTGGTGTTGACCCCATCAGCAGTGTCGAAAGACAGCGGATCGACGGGAACTGAAGCTGCGCTGAACCCGGTTGACACAGTCGCCACGGCAATCGATTTTTCTGACGAGATTGACCTGGATGACAACCTTCTGGGCGATGACGACGATATAGACCTCAGTGACGATATAGACCTCAGCGACGATATAGACCTCAGCGACGATATAGACCTCAGCGACGATATAGACCTCAGCGACGATAT
>CAXPUI010000384.1:0-3275 GCA_964220205.1 Candidatus Allofontibacter communis
GCGTTTGACTTCCTTAACTAACTCCAATCCCCTCCGTCTCCTTCGTCTCCAGAGGGGGCGGACACCAGGAGGACTGGGGTCATAGCGAGCTATGATCCCAGCCAGACGAACCCTACCCCTACCTCCCGCAAACGAAGCTGTTAGAATGCTACCCCTGAATCAAACAGCGAGATATTTCAGTGAAATACGCAGACCTGCGCGACTTCATCAAGAAACTGGAAAAACGTGGTGAGTTGGTCCGTATCAAGGAAGCCGTTGACCCGCACCTTGAGATGACCGAACTATCGGATCGGGTATTAAGAGCAAAAGGCCCGGCGTTACTGTTTGAGAATCCCAAAGGCTACGATATGCCCGTTCTGGCGAACCTGTTCGGCACGCCGGAGCGAGTTGCCATGGGCATGGGCGAAGACTCCGTTGAAGCATTGCGCGAAATCGGAAAGCTCCTCGCCTTCCTGAAAGAACCTGAGCCCCCCAAAGGTTTAAAAGACGCGTGGTCGAAACTGCCCATCTTTAAGAAAGTGCTGGCCATGGGCCCAAAAGAGGTCAAAAAAGCAGCCTGTCAGGAAGTGGTTATCGAAGGCGACAACGTCGACCTGAGCACGATTCCGGTTCAACACTGCTGGCCCGGCGACGCTGGCCCATTGATTACATGGCCGCTGGTCATTACCAAAGGCCCACACAAAGACCGCCACAATTTAGGCATTTATAGTCAGCAGGTAATCGGTAAAAATCGCCTGATTATGCGCTGGCTCAGCCACCGTGGCGGGGCTCTGGATTTCCGTGAATGGCAACAGGAACATCCGGGAAAGCCTTTCCCGGTTACTGTCGCCCTGGGCGCAGACCCCGCGACCATCTTAGGCGCGGTTACACCCGTGCCCGACACCCTGAGTGAATACGCCTTTGCTGGTCTGCTGCGCGATTCCCGCACGGAACTGGTAAAAAGTATTGGCAACGATCTGCGCGTTCCAGCGTCAGCAGAGATCGTTTTGGAAGGCGTTATCCACCCTGACGACATGGCCCCGGAAGGCCCGTTCGGCGACCATACGGGTTACTACAACGAAGTCGATCACTTCCCGGTATTCACTGTCGAGCGTATTACGCATCGTAAAAAGCCCATCCATCACAGCACCTACACAGGTCGTCCACCAGATGAGCCAGCTATCCTCGGTGTTGCTCTGAACGAAGTGTTCGTGCCGATTCTGCAAAAACAGTTTCCGGAAATCGTCGACTTCTATCTGCCGCCGGAAGGATGTTCGTACCGGATGGCCATCGTCAGCATGAAGAAGCAGTATCCGGGGCATGCGAAGCGCGTGATGATGGGTGTCTGGTCATTCCTGCGTCAGTTCATGTACACCAAGTTCGTAATCGTGGTCGATGACGACGTTAACACCCGCAGCTGGGAAGACGTTATCTGGGCGATCACCACACGGATGGACCCGGCACGCGACACCACCATGGTCGAAAACACCCCTATTGATTACCTCGACTTCGCCTCACCGGTGTCCGGACTGGGATCAAAAATGGGTCTCGACGCCACCAACAAGATGCCTGGCGAAACCGACCGCGAATGGGGTACTCCCATCGTCATGGACGATGAGGTCAAACTCAAAGTCGACAAGCTGGTCGGTAAAATCGGAAAGGACATCGGTCTTTGACCGATCACTCCGAACGGCGTTATCGGGTTGTATTTCAGCCCAATAACATTGCCGTCTATTGCCGGGACGGACAAAGCGTTCACGATGCCGCCCTTGAACAGGGCGTCATCCTTCCGGTTTCCTGCGAAAATGGCGTCTGTCAGGTGTGTCAGGGTGAGCGAATGTCAGGTCAGTTTCGCTTTCGCAATGCCTTGGGCCGGACAATACTTGAGCAGGATAATCAGGTACTATGCTGCATTGCCTATCCACAGTCTGACGTAGAGATTTATATGACCGATGTATTCGCGCCCGAGCACAAACAGCCACTGACCATCTCCTGTCAGGTGAAGGAAACAGAGCGGCTCGCCGACGATATTCATCGCATTACGTTACTGGCCCCTGCGGGCAAAGCACCCGACTACTGGGCCGGCCAGTACCTCATGTTGCACATCGGTGACAGCGACGACGCTGAACAACTCCCATACAGCATTGCCAATGCTCCGGGAGCGCATACCGGGCGTGATCCGCGTGAAATTGAACTTCACATCGCAGCAACCAGCGATAAAGCGCGTCAGGTTATTGCTTTCCTCGAGCAGGCCATTGTTGCACGCGTGACCATCCCCGCCGGTGACTGCTGCATTACTCCCCGCCTGCTGGAGAACTCACAAGGACAGCCGCTGCTTTTTGTCGCAGCAGGTTCTGGCTTCTCACAGGTCAAAGCACAGATCGAATCGATACTCGCGCTGGAGCCGAACCGGGAAATCCATCTGTACTGGTCGAATCGGGCTGCTGTCGGTTTTTATCTACCGGATCTTCCACAGGAATGGGCTCAGGCCCACCCCAACTTTCACTACCACGCCATCATTCAGGATCACGCTGATGACTGGCACGGCCGCGCCGGATGGATCTACCAGGTAATCCATGAAGACTTTGACGATCTGTCCAATGTCATCATGTTTGCATGTGGCTCACCTAATATGGTGTTCGGTACACTGGATCAGTTGGAACCTTTAGGCCTGAAAGAGTCCAACATGCATTCCGATGTATTTGCCTACGCCAACCGGGCTGATTTTTCGGCCAAGGACTGAAGGCAGTATGCGCTGAACGATCAGCGCAGATACCGAAGAACTCTCACTACCTTAAGGACCATCAATGGATATCAATTGGGATAAACTGAACCTCGACCCGCAACTGTTATGGGCCGACTACATCCTGCCATGGGGCACCCAGATCGTACTTGCTGTTCTGGTTTTCTTCATCGGCCGCATCATCGCTAAAACCGTCACCAACGGCACGCGCAAAGTGATGGAAAAAGCCAGCCTCGAACCTATGCTGGTGAACCTCTTATCGAACATCATTGGCAGTGTACTTCTGCTATTGGTCATCGTCTTCTCGCTGTCACAGCTTGGTGTCGATACGACTTCTCTCGTTGCCTTGCTCGGTGCCGCTGGTCTGGCCGTTGGTCTGGCTCTCAAAGATTCGCTGTCGCACTTTGCGGCGGGTGTCATGCTCATCCTGTTCCGCCCATTCAAAGTCGGCGACTTCTGCGAACTCGATGGTGAAATGGGTACAGTTGAACAGATCACCATTCTGCATACCCGCCTGAAAACACCAGATAACAAGGTCATCACCATTCCGAAT
>CAXPUI010000385.1:0-6769 GCA_964220205.1 Candidatus Allofontibacter communis
AGTACCTATTGGCATGGTCATTATCTCAACGAGTGGGCTAATGACTGGGTCAAGTTGCACTCCGGCCAGGAGGGGAATTTTGCGACCACCAATATGGAGGACTCAGGTACGCTGACCGCCTTGCACAGACTGGCCAGGATCGGTCGAGTTGACGCCAGCAGAGTTCTCGTACTTCGCACAGCGAGCAACTTTTCTGTGCCACCACCTGGGCAACCGGCAACCTGGAGTGCGACCGCCGAATATCCCGATCGCGGACTTTCCGCTCTCGAAGCGGCCTATCGTGTGGGGAGTCCGGTCGTAGACGCTATTGTCAGCGATTGGGATACCTTCAGAGACGAGTTGCCAAGATAGCTTAAGACTGGAGCAACTGTGCCGCGGTTTGCTGTTGGGTGGCGCGAATCTCTTCGATGTCGATGTCGAGGAGTTCGCCCGCTTTGACCCGCCATTCGCCGTTCACCATGACGGCATTTGCCTGATGGGCTCCACACAGGACCAGGGCGGCTATTGGATCGCCGTTGCCGGAGAATCGCAATTCGTTCAGGTCAAAAAGCGCCAGGTCGGCCTGCATTCCCGGGGCTATCTGGCCTATGTCGTCCCGATGAAACAATCGTGCTCCGCCCGACGTTCCCAGCTTCAGGGCATCTTCGTGACCGAAGTTCGCTGAGCCGTATTTCAGCCGTTGCAGGAGAAATGCCTGTCGGACTTCCTGCATGAGGTTGGAGCAGTCGTTTGATGCCGAGCCATCGACCCCAAGGCCGATGATGCACCCTGCCTGTTCCAGGTCATTGACGGGGCATATTCCTGACGCCAGTATCATGTTGGACGATGGGCAGTGGCTGATTGCCACCTTCGACTGACCTAGTCGAGTGATTTCCTGGTCGTTGAAATGGATGCCATGTGCCAGCCAGACGTCATCCCGCAGCCATTCAACGTCGGCCAGGTAATCCAGTGGGCGTTTACCGAACATGTCCAGGCAGAAGCTGTTTTCGTCTTCTGTTTCAGCGAGGTGAGTGTGCAGCAGCACACCTTCTGATCTGGCCAGCATTGCGCTGTCTCGCATCAGTTCGGTCGTCACCGAGAAAGGGGAGCAGGGAGCCAGGGCGATCTGCAGCATGGCACCGGGACCTGACTGGTGATACTGGTTGATCAGTCGCTCGCTGTCCTGGAGGATGACGTCTGCCTCCTGCACGACTTCATCGGGAGGCAGGCCACCATCGGCCTTGCCAAGGCTCATTGAACCCCGAGTCAAAATGGCTCTTATGCCTGTAGCACCGGCAACTTCGGCCTGTACGTCTATAGCCTGCTGGCAGCCCCGAGGGAATACATAGTGGTGATCCGTTGTTGTGGTGCAGCCAGACAGTAACAGTTCAGCCAGCGCGGTCCGGGTCGATGCGGCGATGGCTTCTTCAGTCAGGTTCGCCCAGACAGGATAAAGGGCTGTGAGCCAGTCAAATAGTTCCCTGTTGAGGGCAACAGGCAAGGCTCGGGTCAGGGTCTGAAAGAAATGATGATGGCAGTTGATCAGGCCTGGCAGCAGGACACAGTCATCGGCGGGGTGAATGACATCCCAGGGCGTCACGGGTTCACCGTCAACAAGTTCAACGATGCAGGTGCCATCGATGACAACGCCGTTGGGTGCATGTAGATCATTTCCCGTCCACGTTGCCAAAGGATCTTTTATCCAGGTTCGCATGTCTCTCCTTTGTCTTGTGTCGAGAGGCCAAGGCCGCTCAGGATTGTTGTGCTGAGAAAATCAGCAATCTTTTCTCTGAGCGTGTCATTGTAGGACTCTTGATCGAGAATACTAAGTACCTGGACCTGAAAGTCTGCATAGTGCTGGGTCGTCGCCCATATCATGAATATCAGGAGAACAGGGTCGGTGTCGTTCATTTTCCCGGCGTCAATCCACTTCTGGATGATTGCTGCTCGTTCGGTTACCCATGGGCTCATCACCTCACGAAGGTAATCAGACAGATAGGGAGCACCATGGAGCATTTCGTTTGCGAACAATCGTGAAGCCGTCGGCTGTTCGAATGAAAGCTTGACCTTGGCTCTGATGAAGTGGTCCAGGGCCTGGCTTGGATCGTCCTCTACGGTTACATCATTGAAGAAGCTATTCCAGCTGGTCATGATGTTGTTCAGGACTGCGAGGTAAAGCCTATCCTTGTTCTTGAAATAGTAATGTACATTGGCCTTGGGTAGACCTGCCCGGTCTGCGATGGCCTGCATGCGGGCCCCATTCAGGCCATGTTGAGCAAATTCCTGTTCTGCCGCTTCCAGAATGGTCAGCCAGTGTTTGTCCCGCGGATTGCTCTGGCGTGCTGTCATAGTCGTAATTTTCCCTGTTTTAGGCCCATCTAAAGCGGGTGCTATTTGCCCGCAGTTGGGTTAAATTATGGACAAAACCTGTCCAAATGGTCAAGAAATTGCAGTTTCTACTGAATAAACAGCGAGTTGACGCTGACGTTCCACCTTACACGACGATACTGGAGTACCTTCGCAGCCAGGGCTGGACCGGGACAAAAGAAGGTTGTGCTTCTGGCGATTGTGGTGCCTGTACGGTCATCGTGAAGGGTGACCAGGCTGGCTGTGAAACCGTCAATGCCTGTATTACACCACTAGGCCGGATTGCGGGTCGGCAGTTGATTACTATCGAAGGGCTTGCCAGTCGAGGTGGGCTTCATCCTGCGCAACAGGCGATGGTCGAGTGCCACGGGTCTCAATGCGGATTCTGCACGCCTGGGTTCGTCATGTCGCTTGCGGCCTTGATCGAAAACGACGTGCCCGCCGAACGAGAACAGGTTGTCCAGGGGATTTCCGGTAATTTATGTCGTTGTACCGGTTATCGACCTATTATCGATGCCGGTTTGGTGGCGCTTGAGAGTCGCAGGGATAAACTGGTTACCGCCGCATTGGGGGGCGCCGAGTCATCGCTGAAGGGATACCACAGACCTGCGGACCTCGATGCCCTGCACAGAGATATCAGCGATCATCCCGGCGCCCGGCTGATCGCAGGTGGCACTGACCTCATGCTGGAAGTGACGCAGCGCTATCAAGATTTGCCCGGATTCATTGACCTGTCGGGTGTGTCTGAATTGAGCCGTTGGACGACCGATGCGGACCAGATTGAAGTTGGGGCTGCAGTGACCTACACAAGGATCCAGAATGAATTATGTGATTGGTTAGATGACTCTGGTAAACAATTGAAGTCGCTGCTGGAGCGGATAGGTTCACCACAGATTCGTCACGTCGGGACCATAGGCGGGAACCTTGCTAATGGATCGCCGATCGCTGATATACCTCCTGTCTTGATGGTGATGGATGGCGTGGTTGAACTCGGCAGTCCCTCGGGGCAGCGGCGCCTGGATGTTCCTGCATTTTATGAAGGATATCGCGAAACAGCTCTGCGGTCCGGAGAATACATTTCAAAAGTCCTCATACCCAGGGATGCTTTCAGCAGCTTTCATCGGTTTTATAAGTCGTCCAAGCGTATCGAAGACGACATTTCTTCTGTTATGGGAGCTTTCCGTTTCCTGGGAGATGGAAAGGAGATTACCAGTGCCAGAATTGCCTACGGAGGCATGGCTGCGACGCCGGTTCGTCTGCATGACCTGGAACAGCGCGTCATCGGCAAGCTTGATGCCGGCACCATTGTTGAAGCGGTGGCCCTCGTCCGCGAGTTCATGCAGCCGATCTCTGATGTCAGGGCCTCCGCTGATTACCGGACCTCGATGGCGGCCGTTATGCTTGAGCGCGCGCTGCGAGAATTTGCGGGTGAACGATTGCCAACCGTGATGGAGGTAATGTGAGCGCACAGGAACATGAATCAGCAGTTAAGCACGTGACAGGGACTGCGCTTTATGTGGATGACATGCCAGAAACCCGGGATCAGCTCCATGTTGCCACGGGGCAGTCAACGTTCGCCCACGGCAGGCTCGTATCGCTTGACCTGTCATCTGTTAGGCGAGCACCGGGCGTCGTTGATGTCATTACCTTTGCTGATATCCCGGGCAGCGGTGATGTCAGTCCCGTGCATCACGGGGATCTGCTTTTAGCTGATGGTGAGGTCAACTATGTCGGGCAACCGCTCTTTGCCGTTGCTGCGACCAGTCAACGGCTCGCTAAACAGGCGTGCGCGCTGGCGATTGTGGAGATAGAAGGACTCGATCCGGTACTGAGTATACAGGCCGCTCTGGATGCTGGCAGTTTTGTGCTGCCAACACGAACCTTCCAAACTGGCGATGCAGCGACAGCGATTGCTTCAGCAGATAATGTGCTGGAATCGGAGATGTACGTGCGGGGCCAGGAGCACTTTTATCTTGAGGGACAGGTGTGCCTTGCAACGCCCGATGAAGATGGTGGTGTCCATGTCATCTCCTCAAGTCAGCACCCCACTGAAGTGCAAAGACTGGTTGCGTCCGTACTCGGTCTTGACATTAATTGCGTCCACGCTGAGGTCCGTCGCATGGGGGGCGGCTTCGGTGGCAAGGAGTCGCAGGCGGCTGCCGTCGCGTGTACAGCGGCTGTCTTTGCCGTGCGAACCGGCAGGCCTGTCAAATATCGTATGCCGCGTCAGGATGACATGGTGCAAACCGGTAAACGGCATGACTTTTTCAACCGCTACCGGGTCTGTTTTGACAAAAAGGGTGTGATTAAGGGCGTCGAGCTGACTCTCGCTGGCTTGTGTGGCTGCACTGCTGATCTTTCCGAAGGTATCGTCGACCGGGCGATGTTTCACGCAGACAATGCCTACTTTTATCCCAACAGCCTGATTCGCGGCTATCGCTGCCATACTCATACCGTCTCTAACACGGCGTTTCGTGGCTTTGGCGGTCCCAAGGGAATGATAGCGGCCGAAGCGATGCTGGACGACATTGCCCGTGCGACGGGCCAGGACCCTCTGGCCGTCAGACTGGCTAATCTCTATGCGCCAGGTCGTGATCTGACGCCCTATGGCCAAAAGGTCGAACAGCACCAGTTGTCTCGTCTTATGCGGCAGTTGGCTGATGATGCGGACTACCAGTCGCGCCGTCGCGAGATAGCCGACTTTAATGCGTCAGGATCTCACCTGAAGAAAGGACTGGCCCTCACGCCAGTCAAGTTTGGTATCTCGTTCACAGCGACGCACCTGAATCAGGCCGGAGCGTTACTGCATATTTACACCGATGGTAGTATTCATCTCAACCATGGTGGAACGGAAATGGGGCAGGGGCTCTATACGAAGGTCGCCCAGATTGTCGCCAGGGCATTGGGTGTGCGTTATGAACGGATTCAGGTCTCTGCGACGCGAACGGACAAGGTGCCGAACACCTCCCCCACGGCTGCCTCCTCTGGTTCTGATCTTAATGGCATGGCAGCACTGCAGGCAGCAAACGCGATTAAGGAGCGGCTAGTTGAGTTTCTTGCTGAACGTGAAAGTATCAATCCCTCTGTTATAAAGTTTCAGAATGACCAGGTTGTCTGCGGGGATCGGTCGTTCCGGTTTGAAGAGGTCGTCCAAGCGGCCTATCTGGCGAGAGTTCAGTTGTCTGCAACTGGTTTTTATCGAACGCCAGGCGTTCACTTTGACAAGGAAGCGGGGCGTGGTGAGCCCTTCTACTATTTCGCTAATGGTGCCGCTGTCGCTGAGGTTATTGTTGACAGCCTGAATGGCGAATACCGGGTCAGTCGAGTTGATATCCTGCATGATGTTGGACAATCCCTGAACACAGCGCTTGATATCGGTCAGATTGAAGGTGGCTTTATTCAGGGTATGGGATGGCTGACGACGGAAGAATTGCTTTGGGATGATGAGGGTCGAATTATGTCGAACAGCCCCGCAAACTATAAAATACCGACCGCCTATGATGTGCCCGCGCAATTCAATGTGGCCCTCTTCGAGGAGCCTAATCAGCGAGAGACGGTCTATCGTTCCAAGGCAGTAGGTGAGCCGCCACTGATGCTGGCGTTGTCTGTCTGGTGTGCCTTGCGTGATGCCATCGCCAGTATTACGGATTACAGGTTGAGTCCGCCGCTTGAGGCGCCAGCCACGCCTGAAGCGGTGTTTCGTGCGATTCAGCATGCAAAAACTTTTCGAGGGACTGAGAAATGAACTGGCAACTCGCCATTAATGAATGTCACAGTCATGCGGCTCCGTTCGCGGTAGCCACCGTACTCGGCACAACGGGTTCCACGCCCCGTGGTGCGAATGCGAAGATGGTGATTACCAGTGAGGCCACCTATGACTCGATCGGCGGAGGTCAGCTTGAATTGCTGGTAACCAGCAAGGCCCGTGAAATGCTCGCGCTCAGGGTTCCCAGTCAGAAGATTGACCATTTCCCTCTGGCGAGCAAGGCAAACCAGTGTTGTGGTGGTAGTGTCACGGTCCTTATTGAAGCTTTTCCGGTAACAGCCATGCGGCTTGCTGTGTTTGGTGCGGGGCATATCGGTAGTGCGCTGGTGCAGATATTGAGCCAATGTGACGCGAGGATCGACTGGATTGATAGCAGGGATGAACTCTTCCCCACTGACCAGCCTGCTAACGTTGGGCAGATCTGCCTCCCGGATCCTGTCGAATACGTGGCGTCCCTGACAGCGGCCCATCGCTGTATCGTGGTGACTCATGATCATGCCCTGGATTACCGCCTCATTTATGCATTGCTTACTGAAACGGACATCGACTACGTCGGGTTGATAGGCTCTGCGACTAAAGCCAATCGATTTATGGATCGGCTGCATAAGGACGGGGTGTCAGACGCAGAGCGGCAGCGCTGCCGGAGTCCGATAGGCC
>CAXPUI010000386.1:0-2315 GCA_964220205.1 Candidatus Allofontibacter communis
GCTGACCAGATACTGTCGTAGCCCGCAGCCTCTATGGCAACCGCCTGTTGAGTAATGGAGCGTGGGTTGGTCCCGTCATCCGGCACCAGCAGAGCGCCAAGACGCATCAGGCATTTCTCTTGATGTCGCGGAATGGCCCGGTATCCGAACGAACCTCTTTGGGCATATCGAGTACTCGCTCGGAGATAATATTCCTCTGGATTTCATCCGTGCCACCCGCAATGGATATCGCCGGTACGGACACCAGCACCTCCGCGACCATGCCTGCTTCTGCCGACCCGGGACCACTGCGCATAGCATCAGCGCCGGAAATCAATGTATGCACATGGGAGGCCTGTCGCGCGATGACACTGGCGGCCAGTTTGCCAATCGAACCAGCGGGAACGAGCTCATTACTACCTGACTTACGCTTTGCCTCAGCCACATTGGCGGCGAGTGTAGCTCCCTTCTGCATACAGATCAGCCGGGCAATTTCCTGCCTGATAACCGGATCTTTGATTGCGCCTGTTTCCCTGGCCCTCGGCAAAACGAGGTCAACGCGACCGTGTCTCTGGGGGTACCAGGTATAGGGCTCATTCGCTATCGCCACCTCCTGCTCATATTCCCTATGAACACGATCTTCGCGTTCCGCTTTGCTCCCACCGAAGGAACGTCCGACACCACCCAGCCGGCGCTCATAAGACAGTGTTGTTTTTGCCACTGACCAGCCGTCACCTTCGGCGCCCACCAGATGATCCCCGTCCACGACTGCATCGGTCATAAAAACTTCGTTGAATGACGCATGCCCATTCATATGCTTAAGCTGACGCACCTCGACACCCGGCTGACGCATGTCAATAAGGAAGAAACTGATGCCCTGGTGCTTGGGTAGGTCCCAGTTGCTCCGCGCAACAAGAATCCCCCAGTCCGCATGATGTGCACTCGTATTCCATACTTTCTGTCCGTTGATAATCCACCGACCCTCAATAAACTCAGCCCGCGTTGACAGACCCGCGAGATCAGAACCGCTGCCGGGCTCACTGAATAACTGACACCAGGATTCTTCACCTGTGAGTATGGGGCGCAGGAACCGGCGCTTCTGGAGGTCATCTCCCATCGCCAGAATCGTCTCAGCAGCCAGCCGGCGCGGACCGGTTTGAGCTACCGGAACAACACCCCGATGGTTGAATACCCTGGACACGACAGCGCTCTCTTCCTGCGTGAACCCACGGCCATAATATTCAACCGGCCAGTGCGGGGTGGCCCAGCCACCATCAACGAGAATATTACGCCACTCAATCAGGCTCAGGTCGGGATTCCAGTGTTCATCGATCCAGGCATGCACCGCTTGCTCTATCTCAACCAGCTTCACATCACTCATGCCGCACCCTCCTCTTCGAGGACCATCATCATCCGCTCTCGATGGATCGCCGGTGTACCCATGAAGACCTCAGAACTCTTGGCACGCTTGAACCATAGATGCGTGTCTTCCTCCCAGGTAAAACCAAGCCCACCACGCATCTGGATCGCCTCTTGTGCGGCTTTCAGATAAACATCACCTGCCAGTGCTTTAGCCATGCTGGCTGCGTAGGGTTCCGCATCAGTATCACCTGCTTCAGCAGCCAGGCAGAATCCGGCATGGTGAGTCGCCGCCTTGGCAAACTCCAGTTCCATCAGCAGATCCGCGCAACGATGCTTCAGCCCCTGGAAGGATCCAATGGGCCGCCCGAACTGGTAGCGCAGCTTCGTGTACTCAATCGTGCTTTCAAACAACTGCTGAGCACCGCCTATCATCTCGTGAGCAAGAGCCATGCAGATATAATCCCAGAGCTGCTGCAGCAGTCCCATGTCCAGTTCGCCAACCCTTGTCGCGGGCACTTGATCAAACGTTACGCTCGTCAGCTTCCGGGTTGGGTCCATCGCTTCGATAGCCTCTATAGCAATACCTGCTGTCGAGGATGGTACCTGATAGAGGCCCAATATCCCTTCTGGCTCACCCGCTATCACTAACAGTTGTTCGGCATTGTGAGCATCAAGCACCAGCGGAGCCCGTCCTGACAAACTGCATGCATTCGCCATCAATCGTTGGCCAACTGACGATGGCGAATTCAGGTCATCCAGAACCAGAGTGGCGATGACACTGCCTGAGGCTATCCCCGTCAGCAATGACTGCTTCGCCGAATCCGAGCCTGCTAACAGCAACGCATACCCAGCCATCACCGACGATGCGAAAAAAGGACCACAATACAAGTAGCGCCCCATCTCTTCCGACACGATGCCCAGTTCCACGGGACCATAACCGAAGCCACCGAATTCCTCCGGGAAGTGAACACCAG